>DUEB01000017.1 GCA_011176655.1 Dehalococcoidia bacterium
GCGCTGAGGGAAGAAGACAACAGGGTGCTGATTAATTCGAACAGGTGCTACCGGTGCGGACTTTGCCGGGACCTGTGTATTATGCTCGCGTCAAACAACCGGAGGAATTTTGACGCTACTCCCAATATTCCCAGCCGTAAAGAGGTTACCTCAAAGACGACAGAGGAAGCAGTGAAAGCCTAGCCCGCTGTGGTGTCGCTACCCGAGCGGAAATGGGCGGTACTGGACTTGAACCAGTGACCTCTTGCGTGTGAAGCAAGCGCTCTAACCACTGAGCTAACCGCCCCAAATCGTATCTATTTTAGCCCCAAAAACCAGCCTTGTAAAGATAGACCTCTAACCGGAGATAACCTAGAGAAGATTATGACCGGCTACGGCTTCGGCTGTATTAAGGGGGCTACCCACTCGATGCCCAGCTCTCCTAGCTTGCCCGCCGACGGCACACCCTGAGGCCAGCCCATCATCTCGTAGTAGGTCGCCACCGCCTTGTGGAAGGTATCCGCATCGGGGGCTACTCCCTGAAGAGGGCCTGAAGCCTGAGGGGTGAAAAAACGCTGGGGAAGGGTATCGTCGGCACTGGTAAAGCCCTCCCTGAGATTAAAACACTGCGCCAGATTGGCCGCCCGCTCTCCCACCTGCATCAACTCAGAGACGCTGGTCTCCCAACCGGTGACGGCATTGACCAGCCGGGACAACCTCTCGAGTCCCACCAGACCGTAGAACATGACGAAGAAGCAACAGACAGCGCTATTCAGAAAGTGAATCCACATGTTATTAGCCATAAGCAGCCGTATCTTGGCCGGAGACAGGTCGTCGACCGGCAGGGGCTCTGTGATGCCCAGGACCTTCATTTCCTGCAGCAGGGGGCCCTGCTTGGCGAAGTTACTATCGTGCATATTGTGGACATGGTCAGGCCCGGTCGGCGACACAACGTAACCGACACCGAGACCCTGCTTCCAGCGCGGCTCGTGCATCGCCATCTCCATACCCTTGACATGGAGGGCGAGTTCCTCAGCCCCGGCTCCTATCTCCCTGGCGGCCCGGGCCACACCCTCAGCCAGTAAGGCCCCCAGACCTTCACGGCGGGAAATCTGCTCAATCATGTGGAGCATAGCCGGCCCGTTTCCAAAACGCAGGTCCAGGCCGCCGGTATCTCTCCGTGTCAGGAGACCCCGCTCAAAACACTCCATAGCAAAGCCGATGACGCCACCGCAGGAAATGCTGTCCACGCCGTAAGCCGCCGTGAGTTCATTACCCTTGGCGATAATCTCCAGGTTATCCAGACCACAGTTGGAGCCGATAGCGGCTATGGTTTCATATTCGGGGCCTCCATAGCGCGGGTCAACGGCATAGGGCTCGTCCACCTTGACCTCCCGTTTGCAGTGGACAGGGCAGGCAAAACAGCTCCGCTTCTTCACCAGGATGGTATCCTTCATGGTCTGTCCGCTTATCTTATCTGCGCCATCCAGGTAGCCCAGCTGGAAATTGCGGGTGGGCAGGCCCCCCGCCTGATTCAAGCCGGGAATAACCCGAGAGGTGCCGAATTCCTGAAGCGCCTGGGTGGCTACGGGAACGTTATCTCTAATCCAGCGGCCAATCTCCTTAACGGCCTCCGGCTCGGCCAGTGACAGGCGACGGCAGCCCCGGCAGGCAATCGCCTTCAGGTTCTTGGAACCCATGACCGCCCCCATCCCGGTCCTCCCGGCAAAGGCATCCAGGTCATTGGAGATACAGGCAAAACGCACCTGGTTCTCTCCGGCGGGCCCAATCTGAGCCACCTTTATCCCCGAGTCACCTAGCTCACCACGGATGGCCTGCTCACACTCCAGCGTCTTCAACCCCCAGAGGTGACGAGCATCCCTGACCTCGACCTGGCCGTCCCTGACGAAAAGATAGACCGGCTCTTCTGCCTTACCCTCAACGATTATGGCATCAAAGCCAGCCATTTTGAGTTCAGCCCCCCAGTAGCCCCCAGCCTCAGCCTCACCAAAGCCTCCGGTAAGCGGCGACTTGCCGCCCACGCTGTGACGGCCGCAGCCGCCTACGGGGACACCGGTCAGGGGGCCAGCGGCAAAGATGAGCTTATTCTCCGGGCCGAGTGGGTCGGCGCCCGCCGGCACCTCCTTGAGCAGAAAGTAGCCGACAAAACACTCACCACCGAAATACCGCCGGTAGAAACTATCTGCGGGCTCCTCTGTAGTCCATCTCCCGCGAGACAGGTTGACCCTCAGAATCCTGCCGTTATATCCATGCGACACAGCATACCTCCTGAAACATAGCTCTAAAAGGTTTCCTCAAAAAGCAACCTAAAGACCAGCAGACCAGTCATAACAGAAGCTTTTTGATGGCTGCGGCCACGCCGCCACGCTCGACATCAAGGGTGACATAATCGGCAACTTCTTTAGCTCCGCTAGTGGCGTTACCCATGGCAACAGCCAGGCCGGCTGAAGACAAAAGCGAGATATCGTTATTACCATCCCCGATGGCGACAGTCTCGGCCGGGGTTATTCCCAGATGGGCAGTCAGCGCTTCCAAGCCCCTCCCCTTAGACACCCCGGGAGCAACTACATTGATGAAATCAACCCCGGGATAGCTCGGGGTGGTTACCCAGGAGAAGTGGAGGCGGTCGCCAAACTCAAGGTGGAAACGCCTGGCCATAGTAACCTCCTCGGGGGAGGTAGCCACCAGCCCGGCTTTGATGATCGTCTCCCGCTCACAGATTTCATCGAAATCCGTTACGGTCGGCGGGATACCAAAGAAATCACGGTGCACCACCGCCGACCATGTCTCCCGCTCGACAAAATAGCGGGTCGCAGAGTAGAAATCAATACCCATCTCATGCACATGGGCAAACTCCACCGCCCGCTTAAGTACGGTCTTGTCAAGTGCCTGAACGTAGACCTCACTCTGGTAAGCGGGGCTGTATACCAAAGCTCCGTCACAGAAGATGTGATAGCCATCCAGCGACAGCTCATCGAGAACCTGAGTGCAAGCCTGAACGGCACGGCCGGTAGACAGCGAAACCTTTATGCCTGAATCGGAAACCCGGGCCAGGGCTTCCCTGTCCTCAGCCAGAATATTTCCGTCCTTACCGAGCAGGGTACCGTCGATATCCAACACCAGAAGTTTGTAAGCGCTACCGGTCAATCTGTCTCCTCAACCTGCCGACTTAAGCCAATACCGCCCTTAGCTCTGCTATAATAAGGCATACCACCAATGCCAGCACTGTCTCCGCCGCCAGGGAATCTAGCGAGCCACAAAGGAAGGGTTTACAAACGCATCCTGGGATATTATAATGCATTTCAATACCAAAGACCAAACAAAATCGACAGTTTTCGAAGACAAGCTCGCTACGACCCTTTCAAACTGAGGAGACTTATCTCTATGGAGCCTGATATCAAGCAGCAACTTGGCGATATACTGTCAGACTACGAGGGGGACAGCAGCGAGCTCATTCCTATCCTGCAGGCAGCCCAGGAGAGGTTCGGCTACCTTCCCGAAGAGGTAATGGCCGGGATTGCCCAGTTCCTCAAGCTGGCGCCCAGCGCCGTTTACGGAGTGGGCACCTTCTACGCCCAGTTCAAGCTTACCCCCACTGGCAAGAGAACCGTCAAGGTATGCCGCGGCACCGCCTGCCACGTGAGAGGGGCTGACCGCATCCTCCAGGAGATAGAAAGGAGACTGGGCATCAAGCCGGGGGAGACGACCAGCGACCTGGAGTATTCCCTGGAAACCATTGCCTGCTTCGGCTCCTGTGCCCTGGCTCCGGTTATGGTGGCTGACAAGACCGTTTACGGCCGCATGACGCCGCCCAAGGTGGCACAGATTCTAGCGGATAGTAATTAATCGCCTGGAGTGTAATGGTGGACTTCGACGAAATACGGGCTCGGGCGAACTCAGAGTGGCAGGCGCTGGAGAAAAGCGCTAGGCCGAGTATCTTTGTCGGCGCCGCTACCTGTGGCCGGGCCGCCGGCGCCGGCGCGGTGCTGGAAGCCATTAACGAGGCGCTTACCCGTCATAAAATTGAGGCAAGCCTCACCCAGGTCGGCTGCCTCGGGCTGTGCTATGCCGAGCCGCTACTTGACATCGTGAAGCCGGGACGCCCCCGCATTCACTACGGCAACCTCACCCCGGAGCTTGCCAGCCAACTCATCGAAGACTACCTCATAAAAGACAACCCCCACCCCGAGCTGGCCCTGGGCAGCAGCGGCGATGGGACGCTGCCCGATATCCCCAGGCTTTACGAGCTACCGGTACTCAAGCCCCAGGTAAGAATCGCCCTGCGTAACTGCGGGCTCATCGACCCGGAGAACGCTAACCACTATATTGCCCGGGGCGGCTATAGCGGCCTCGCCAGGGCCCTGGAGATGACACCGGAGGCGGTAATCAGCGAGGTTCAGAAATCGGGGCTGCGCGGCCGGGGTGGCGCCGGCTTCCCCACCGGTCTCAAGTGGGAGTTCTCCCGCCGTGCCCAGGGAGCGCCGAAGTACATCGTCTGCAACGCCGACGAAGGCGACCCCGGTGCCTTCATGGACAGGTCGCTCCTGGAGGGCGACCCCCACGCCGTTCTGGAAGGGATACTCATCGGGGCCTACGCCATCGGGGCTAGCGAAGGCTATATCTATATCCGGGCGGAGTACCCCCTGGCTATCGAGAGGCTTAAGGTCGCCCTGCGCCAGATGCAGGACTACGGCTTAATCGGGGACAATATCCTGGGCTCCGGCCATAGCTTCCATCTTAAGATTAAGGAGGGGGCAGGAGCCTTCGTCTGCGGCGAGGAGACGGCCATGATTGCCTCCATCGAGGGAAAGCGCGGTATGCCCCGCAGCCGACCCCCCTTCCCCGCCAACTCCGGCCTCTGGGGGAAACCGACCAATATCAACAACGTAGAGACCTGGGCTAACGTGTCGGCAATCTTAGAGAAGGGTGCCGAGTGGTATGCCGGCTACGGCACCGAGAAGAGCAAGGGCACCAAGACCTTTGCCCTGGCCGGTAAGATAAACCGCACCGGGCTTATTGAGGTGCCCATGGGTATCACCCTTGAGGAAATAATCTACGGCATCGGGGGCGGCATCCCCGACGGCAAGCGCTTCAAGGCAGTCCAGACCGGCGGCCCCTCCGGCGGCTGCCTGCCGGAAAGCCTGCTAAAGCTACCGGTTGACTATGATTCGCTGACCCAGGCCGGCTCCATCATGGGCTCCGGGGGCATGATTGTCCTAGACGAAGATAACTGCATCGTGGACACCGCCCGCTACTTTCTCTCCTTCACCCAGGCTGAGTCGTGCGGTAAATGCGTGCCCTGCCGCCTGGGCACCAAGCAGATGCTGGACATTCTGGAGGGTATCACCGGCGGCGACGGCAAGCCGGAAGACATCGACCTGCTTCAGAGGCTGAGTAACTCGATCAAGTCCGGCTCACTCTGCGCCCTGGGCGGGACGGCGCCCAACCCGGTGCTGACCACGCTCCGCTACTTCCGGGATGAATATGAGGAACACATCGCCGAGAGAAAATGCCGGGCGCGAGTCTGCCCTGCGCTGACCACCTACTACATTCTGCCCGATAAGTGCCAGGGGTGTCTCATCTGCCTCCGTAACTGTCCCGCTGAGGCGATATCCGGCGACAAGAGAATGGTACACGTCATTGACCAGAGTAAGTGCATCAAGTGCGGGGTCTGCCTTGAGGTCTGCCCGCCGCGCTTCAGCGCCGTAGCCAAGGTCTCGGCAGAGGAGATAGCCACCCCCACGGAACCGGTGCCGGTAAAGGTATCGAAACCGGGTAAGGACACGGATAGTAAATGAATAAAGCGCCGCAGGATAAGATTACCCTGAACATCAACGGCCAGACGGTTAGTGCCGAGAAGGGAATGACGGTTCTTGAGGCTGCCCAGGCAGCCGGCATCTATATTCCCACCCTGTGTGCCGACCCCGACCTGGAACCGTACGGCGGGTGCCGTCTCTGCGTTGTGGAGATTGAGGGCATGCGCGGACTGCCCACCGCCTGCACCACCCCGGCTACTGACGGCATGGTAGTCCATACCGAGACACCAGCCGTAAACGAGGTCAGGACTACGGTGGCCGAGCTTCTCATCGCCGACCACCCGGTAGACTGCCTTACCTGCCCCCAGAACCAGCATTGTGAACTGCAGAAGGTAGCCGCCTATCTGGGTATTACCGAGCTAGCCTTACGTAAGACGAGCCGGGTGTTTCCGGTTGACGAGAGTAACCCCTTCTTCGAGCTTGACCGGAACCGGTGCATTCTCTGCGCCCGCTGCACCCGCACCTGCAGCGAGATAACCTGTGTGGGGGCCATCGAACTGGCCTATCGCGGCTACGAAGCCAGGGTGGCTACCTTCGGCGATAAGCCGCTCATGGACTCCATCTGCCAGTCCTGCG
Source organism: Dehalococcoidia bacterium (assembly GCA_011176655.1). Lineage (GTDB taxonomy): Bacteria > Chloroflexota > Dehalococcoidia > Dehalococcoidales > UBA5760 > UBA5760. The sequence goes on from DUEB01000017.1 coordinate 6,393, forward strand.
GCGAGTGCGTCGTCCACTGCCCGGTGGGGGCCCTGACTCCGAAGAATGTTAAACCGCCGACCCGTGAAGTAGCCACCACCTGCCCCTACTGCGGGGTCGGCTGCGGGATGTACCTCGGCATCCGCCAGGGAGAAATCGTCTCCATCAGGGGCGATAGGGATAATCCGGCCAGCCGGGGGCGGCTCTGCGTTAAGGGCCGCTACGGCATCAGCGAATTCGTGCACCACGCGGAGCGCCTGGCCACACCCCTTATCAAGCGTAACGGGGAATTTACCGAGGCCAGCTGGGACGAGGCGCTCGATTTGGTGGCTGAGAAGCTGGGAGGTTGTCGCGGGGATGAGATAGCCGTTATCTCCTCCGCCAAGTGCACCAATGAGGAGAACTATGTCCTTCAAAAGCTGGGGCGCGCCGTGCTGGGCACCAACAACGTAGACCACTGCGCCCGCCTGTGCCACGCCCCCACGGTGGCCGGGCTGGTAAAGAGCTTCGGTAGCGGCGCCATGACCAACTCCATTAGCGAGATTGGCCATGCCCAATGTATCCTGGCCATCGGCACCAACACCACCTCAGCCCACCCGGTAATCGGCTTCGATGTGAAAAGAGCCGTGCGCCGGGGCGCCAGTCTCATCGTGGCTAACCCCAGAGAGATTGACCTGGTGCGCTATGCGGAGCTATGGCTGGGCCACCAGCCGGGCACCGATGTCGCCCTGCTTATGGGTATGATGCGGGTTATCGTCGATGAAGCCCTGTTTGACTCGGAGTTTATCAACCAGCGCTGTGAGAACTTCGCTGCCCTGAAAGACTCGCTTAAGGGCTTTGACCTGACTACCGTGGCAGAAATTACCGGGGTATCCCGGGACAAGATAGCCCGAGCCGCCCGGCTGTATGCCACCTATAAGCCAGCGACCATTCTTTATGCTATGGGCATCACCCAGCACTCCCACGGCACCGATAATGTCATGGCTACCGCCAATCTGGCTATGCTTACCGGCAATATCGGTAAACCAGGAACCGGGGTAAACCCGCTCCGCGGTCAGAATAACGTGCAGGGCGCCTGTGACCTGGGGGCGCTGCCCAATGTCTACCCCGGCTATCAGGCCGTGACCGACCCGCAGGTAAAAGCCAGGTTCGAGGCTGCCTGGGGCGGCTCCCTATCCCCGAAGCCGGGGCTGGCCGTTACCGAGATGATTGAGTATGCCGGTGACCGGATAAAGGCAGCCTATATCATGGGGGAAAACCCGGCGCTGAGCGAGCCGGATGCCAAGCGTGCTCAGGAGGCACTGGCCAGGTTCGATTTCCTGGTGGTTCAGGATATTTTTCTGTCGGAGACGGCTGAGATAGCCGATGTCGTCCTGCCCGGAGCCAGCTTCGCCGAGAAGGACGGCACCTTTACCAATACCGAGCGCCGGGTGCAGCGGATAAGAAAAGCCATAGAACTGGTGGGCGACTCCCGCCCTGACTGGCTGATTACCTGCCAGATTGCCAAGAGGCTGGGAGGTAGGGGCTTTGACTTTACCCACCCCGGCGAGATTATGGAGGAGATTAGCGCCCTTACCCCCATCTACGGCGGTATCAGCTATGAGCGCCTTGAGGCCGGCGGCTTACAGTGGCCCTGCCCCACCCCGGAGCACCCGGGCACACCAATCCTGCACACCCGGCAGTTCACCCGCGGCAAGGGCCAGTTCATCCCCCTAGAGTACAAGCCGCCGATGGAGCTCCCCGACGAAGAATACCCCCTGATACTGACCACGGGGCGGAGCCTGTTTCACTGGCACACCGGCACCGTCAGCCGTAAGGTTAAGGGGCTAAACGCCTTCATG
>DUEB01000170.1 GCA_011176655.1 Dehalococcoidia bacterium
CCTATCTTAACCGTCAAATCGGGAGGGCAGCGCCAGCCGGTGGGACAGACCGAGAGGATATGAATATAGGCCGGCCCCGGGGTAGCCACCCCCTTCTTAACCTTAGCCATCAAATCGAAGGGGTAGCTGGGACAGGCGGTCGCCACATAGGGGATGTCATGGGCGGCCGCAATCGCCGGCAGATTCTTCTTCCAGGTAACCTGCCCGATGCTGACCTTACCCGCCGGAGCCGTAGTCGTCGAGGCACCGAACGGGGTCGCCGAGGAGCGCTGTATTCCGGTATTCATATAGGCTTCGTTATCAAAGCAGATATAGAGAAAGTCATGCCCTCTTTCCAGTGCCCCGGACAGTGCCTGAAGTCCGATGTCACTGGTGCCGCCATCGCCGGCCATGGCCACAATACCTATCTCCCTAGCCGGGCGCTTACCCTTCTTCACCAAGGCCTTTAAGCCGGCCTCGGCGCCGGAAGCCACCGCCGCCGCATTCTCAAACAAAGTGTGAATCCAGGGCAGGCGCCAGGAGGTCTCGGGAAAGGGCGAAGAAACCACCTCCATGCAGCCGGTGGCGCTGACCACTATGGCACTGCGCCCCAGCGCCTTACAGGCCTGCCTTACCGCCAGGGCCTCGCCGCAACCGACACAGGCCCGGTGACCGGGAGCAAAGTTCTCCTCCCTGGTTACCAGCTTAGGCACAAAGACAGAATACTTTTCCATTACTCCCTCACCCCGAACATCTCAAATTCCTGGTCGCTGCCGGACCGGGCAATCTCCATACCGCGCTTAATTATCTCCCTGAAGTCGGCCCGGGAGATATCCCTCCCCCCCAGGCCGCCCACGAAACCAACCACCTTGGGCCTCTTATCCAGGCCATACAGGGCAGACTTAATTTCGGAGCAGACGGGGCCGCCGGGTCCGCCAAAGGAAAGGGCTCTATCCAGGACAATAAGCACCTCGGCACCACTGACGGCGCGGCGGATTTCGTCAAAGGGGAAGGGCCGCCATAAACGGAGCTTAATCAGCCCAACCTCACCGCCTTCTTCCCGGACGGTATCAACGGCACTCATGGCCGTCTCGCTGAAGCTACCCATGGCCAGAAGGAGCACCTTAGCCCCCTCGCACCGGTAGCACTCCAGCGGGTCATACGAGCGCCCGAAGACATCGGCAAACTCCCGCCAGCACTGAAGGATTACCTCTTTGGAGTCAATCAGGTTCACCTGCTGCGCCTTTTTCGCCTCGGGATAGATGTAGGGCGGGCCAAAAGCCCCCATGCTCACCGGCTTATCCGGGTCCAGGGGCAGAGGGTAGTCAAGCGGCGGCAGGAACTTCGCCACTTCGTCCGCATCCGGGATATATATCGGCTCGATGACGTGCGTCAGGTGAAAGCCGTCCAGGTGAATCATCACCGGCAGCAAAACCCTCCGGTCTTCGGCAATGCGGAAGGCGCAGAGCACATTATCAAAGGTCTCCTGACCGTTGGCGGCAAAAATCTGAATCCAGCCGGTGTCGCGAACCGCCATGACGTCAGAATGGTCACCCCAGATACTTATCGGCGCCGAGAGCGCCCGGTTAGCCACCGCCATCACGATGGGGAAGCGCATCGACGAAGCCACATACAAAACCTCATGCATCAGCTCCAGCCCCTGGCTGGCCGTAGCGGTAAATGTCCGGGCCCCGACGGCGGAGGCCCCCAGGCAGGCACTCATCGCCGAATGCTCCGATTCCACGGGGATAAAGGACGCCTCCAGCTCACCGTTAGCCACCAGCTCGGCAATATCCTCCACGATGTGAGTCTGCGGAGTAATGGGATAGGCGGAGACCACATCCACATTAGCCAGCTTGGCGGCTATGGCAACCGACCGTGAAACCTCAATACCTACCCTTTTTGCCATTCACTCCTCCTCTTCTTCCACCATGGTAATAGCCTTCGTCCAGCACTCACGAGCACAGATACCGCACCCCTTACAATAGAACAGATTGGCCTCGAAGAAGCCCTCCTGGTTCGGCTCAATACACCCTTCGGGGCAGAAAATAGCGCACAGCCCGCACTTGATACAGCGGCTGTGCTCATAGGTTGGCCTCTGGGTTCGCCAGTCCCCGGTCTGGTTCTGGCTGGCATTGCCGGGTTCGGTTATTATCGAGCCAATCTCAAGGTCTTTCCAGCTTAGCTCGTCGCCGACTTTGGTCACTTAGCTCCCTCCCTTACCACAGTTACCTCATATGCCTTCTGCATGGAGTTAATATTCCTCTCCGCCAGGCGACCGAAACGCTCCTTGAGCGGCTCAAACAGCGACTCTAGCTTAACCACCTCGTTAGCCTTGAGCAGCGCCCCAATCATAGCGGTATTGACAATGGGAATCCCGAGTAGCTCGCGGGCAATCTTGGTGGCATCAACCGTAGCCACCGACCACTTAACACCGGCCTCCAGTTTGATACCGTCCGGCCC
>DUEB01000171.1 GCA_011176655.1 Dehalococcoidia bacterium
GACCCTCTAATCAAGAACCGGTCCGATGCTCTACTCGACATCTATAAGCGGCTCAGACCCGGGGAGCCCATCACCATTGACAACGCCGAGAAACTGATAAAGAACCTCTTTTTCACACCGCAGCGCTATGACCTGGGAGAGGTAGGTCGCCACAAGCTCAATATGCGACTCGGGCTGGACGATGCCAAGCAGAAGCGGGTTCTGGACGAAGAGGACATCGTCGAGATAGTCCGTCGTATTATCATGATTAATAACGGTAATGACACCGACGACGATATTGACCACCTGGGGAACCGGCGGGTATGCACGGTCGGCGAGCTGATTCAGAACCAGTTTCGCATCGGCCTTTTGCGCCTGGAACGAATCGTCAGGGAACGGATGAGCATTATCAGCACCGAACAGGTCACCCCCAGCGCCCTGGTCAACATCCGCCCCATAGTCGCCGCTATCAGAGAGTTTTTCGGTAGCTCACAGCTATCACAATTTATGGACCAGACCAATCCCCTGGCCGAGCTAACTCACAAGCGCCGCCTCTCCGCCATGGGGCCGGGAGGCCTGTCCCGAGAACGCGCCGGCTTTGAGGTTCGCGACGTCCACTTCTCCCACTACGGGAGAATCTGCCCTATTGAGACCCCGGAAGGCCCTAATATCGGCCTCATCGGTTCGTTGGCTACCTACAGCCGAATCAACCACTACGGCTTTATCGAGACGCCCTACCGCAGGGTCTTCAGTGAGTTACCCAACCAAGACGACAGGCTCACCGGCAGGATAAACCGCGAGGCCATAGCTAGCGAAAAGGGCGAGACCATCGCCGAGGCGGGAACCACCATTACCCCTGAGCTAGCCGCTCAAATAGCCAGCCTGCCGCCGAGAAGCATAAAGGTAAAGCCTTTTGTCTCTACCGAAATCGTCTACCTGACCGCCGACCAGGAAGACAAATACACTATCGCCCAGGCTAACTCGAAGCTTGACCCGGATAATCAATTTGTCGATGACAAGGTTGAAGCCCGGCTGGCCGACCGCTATCTGGTGATCACCCCGGAAGAAATTGAGTTTATGGACGTATCGCCCAAGCAGATAGTCAGTGTGGCTACGGCCCTGATACCCTTCCTTGAGCATAACGACGCCAACCGGGCCCTGATGGGCTCCAATATGCAACGGCAGGCTGTGCCCC
>DUEB01000172.1 GCA_011176655.1 Dehalococcoidia bacterium
TAATAAGGCAGATATATGAGGTGACGGGAGGAGGGGCGATAGTGGTGACCGGGGTAGGACAGCACCAGATGTGGGCGGCGCAGCACTGTTGTTATGATAATCCGAACAGTCTGATTTCGTCGGGAGGGTTAGGGACGATGGGGTTTGGGCTGCCGGCGTCGGTAGGGGTCAAGGTGGGTCGTCCTGGAGAGGTAGTGTGGTGTATTGATGGTGACGGTAGTTTTCAGATGACGATACAGGAGTTAGGGACGATAGCGCAGGAGAGGTTGGGCATAAAGATAGCCATCATCAACAATGCGTATTTAGGGATGGTAAGGCAGTGGCAGGGGTTATTCTACGAGCGGCGCTATGTGGCGACGCCGTTAAGCGGGCCTGATTTCGTGCAGGTAGCCGGTGCCTATGGGATACCCGGTCTTAAGGTAACGAAGCGTGAGGGGGTGGTGCCGGCCATAGAGCGGGCGCTTACCGAAGACGGGCCTTTTTTGATTGATTTCGTGGTTGAGCCGGAGGAGGATGTCTACCCCATGGTGCCGCCGGGAGCGGCTCTGGCTGAGGTTATTGAGGAGCCGGTCAAGGGAGAGGTGGTGGTATGACGACCAAGCATGTCCTGGTTGCTTTGCTGGAGGATAAGCCCGGGGTGCTTAACCGGATGGCCAGCGTTTTTCGCCGGCGCGGCTTTAATATTGAGAATGTCAATGTGATTGATACCATTAATCTGGGTAGTAGTGAGCTACCTAATCTGACCCGCGTCACCATTGTCGTCAGCGGGTCGAAGGCTATGGTGACACAGCTTAAGCGGCAGTTGGAGAAGATTATCGACGTGGTTAAGGTGTCTGAAATCCCGGCCGAAGGCGAGGTTTAGGCTGGCTCTAGCCGGGCGTTTCGGGAGAGAGGGAGCAGCATGGCAGTAACGAAACATACCCTGGTGGCTCTGGTAGAGGACAGGCCCGGGGTGCTTAACCGAATGGTAAGCCTTTTCCGCCGCCGTGGTTTCAATATTGAGAGTATTGCGGTTGGCGCTAGCGAGATACCTCACCTGTCGCGCATGACCATCGTGGTGAACGGGTCAGCCGCTACCATCGAGCAGGTCAGGAAGCAGTCGGACAAGATAGTCAGTGTCATTAAGATTTCGGATATTACCGACGAAGATACCGTGACCCGGGAGTTGGCCCTGATAAAGGTGAAGGCTACTCCGGCGACGCGCAGCGAAATCATTCAGATTGTTGATATATTCCGAGCCAGCATCGTGGATGCGTCTCCCGATTCAATGGTGATTGAGGTTACCGGCGATGAGGATAAGGTTAATTCTCTGTTCAAGCTGCTGCGCGCTTTTGGTATCAAGGAGATGAACCGAACCGGGCGGGTGGCTATGACCCGGGGAGGTGCCGGCGCGCCGGCAGCCGGGAAGGAACCATCTAAGCGCGGCACCGGCAGAGGGGGCAAATCATAGAGGTCGCCGGGTGGAGCGGTGAGGTATGAGAATGGCTGGCGTTTGTCCCCGGAGACCTTTTCTCAATTTCACTATGCCCGGGACAGGGCGGTAATTTCAGATTCTTGTTAGCCAGGTATAGGGGAGCTGTCGATAGTGATTGGTGCCCAGGTTGTATGGGAGAGTCTCCTTAAAGAAGGGGTCGAGGTCGTCTTTGGCTATCCGGGCGCAGCCAGCATCCCTCTGTATGACACCCTCCCCGGGTATCCCCAGCTGCGCCACGTCCTGGTGCGGCACGAGCAGGGGGCGGCCCATGCCGCCGACGGCTATGCCCGGGCCACGGGCAGGGTGGGGGTGTGCATGGCTACCTCCGGGCCGGGAGCTACCAACCTGGTGACCGGGATTGCCAATGCCTTTCTTGACTCGGTGCCCATGGTAGCCATAACGGCTCAGGTAGCCCGGCCGGTAATTGGCACCGATGCCTTTCAGGAGGTAGATACCACCGGCATTACCCTGCCCGTCACCAAGGAGAGCTATCTGGTTCTTGAGGCCGCTTCGCTGGCCCGGGTGCTCAAGGAGTCCTTTCGTCTGGCGCACACGGGACGCCCGGGGCCGGTGCTGATTGATATTGCCAAGGATGTGCTTTCCGAGCCGGTGGAGTATCGTTACCCGGAGGAGGTGAAGTTGCCGGGCTATAAGCCGGTGCTTGGGGGGCATGCGGCGCAGGTAAAGCGGGCGGCGAAGCTGATTAATGAAGCGGAGCGGCCGTTAGTATTAGCGGGCCGTGGGGTAGCCATAGCCGGGGCGTACCGGGAGCTCAGGGAGCTGGCTGAGGCGGGCCAGATACCGGTGGTGACGACGCTGTTGGGGATAGGGAGCTTTCCGGAGAGTCACGA
>DUEB01000173.1 GCA_011176655.1 Dehalococcoidia bacterium
GCCGTGGCTGGTAGGGCGGGCACCAGCCAGGCGAAAAACCCCGGCGCTACCTCATCGCCGAAATAGAGCTCCATCTCTTCCGAGGCCGGCGCGGCTACCTCTATCTGGGCTCCCCTGACGTAATAGCCAATCTTACCCAGTCCCAGTGCCTCAACCAGGCGGGAGTTAAAACCACAGGCAATAACCACGGCGCGGGCGTCACAGTCCACCGTCTCTCCATCCTGGACTATCTCGATGCTGACCTTATCGCTACCGACCTGTAGCTTCTTGACCCGGCTGCTAAACAGGTATCTGGCGCCGGCGTCCCGGGCGCGCTGGGCCAGGTTGACATCAAAGCCGGCCCGGTCCAGAACGCAGGCCTGGGCTTCTTCTCGCCACAGCCTGAGCACCTTCCCCGAGGGGGAAATCAACCGGGCGCTTGATAGCTTTCTCAGAATAAGGTCGTCAGGGACGGCAAAGGAGCCAAGGCACTCCTTACTAACTATTCCCGTGCAGCAGACCTGTTTTCCCGGTTGTTCTTTCTGCTCGATAACCGCCACCCCGTATCCCAGGTCGGCCAGCCGCTGGGCTAGTCGGCTGCCGACCGGGCCGCCGCCGATAATGGCCACGTCATACAACTTGATAGCTCCCTAGACAGCCTGAATTCTAGCCTATGATACACTATTTCCGCCGGAGGTAACTAGCGGTCATCATCCTGCGGGTGCCGCATATTGCCATCGGGCTCAGGCGCCGGAGCCAGGAGCGGTCTCTTTCCGGGGATGCCCGGGCGGCGGGGATAAGGTTCGGGGGTCGGGGAGACCTTGTCAATTATCACCAGCACACGTTTATCACTGAATTCATCTAAGTTAACCCCTTTTATCTCTCGCAGCTTACCCCCCAGCAGGCTGACTACCCGGCTGGCCTGGTCCATCTCCGGGCCAATATCCCCTTTCTTCAGGGCGATGAAGCTGCCTCCGATACGGCAGAAGGGCAGGGCTAGTTCAGCCAGGGTGACCAGAGGGGCGACCCCGCGCGCCAGCACGGCGTCAAAGCGCTCCCGGTACTGGCTCTGGTGGGCGACATCCTCGGCGCGCCCGACGGCGATGGCGACATTTTCCAGGCCGAGCTTCTGGCTCAGGTGGCGTAAGAAGGCGGTCTTTTTGGCGGTGGCTTCAAGCAGCGTGAGCTTGATATTGGGGAACGAAATCTTGAGCGGCAGGCCGGGCATGCCGGCACCGGTGCCGACATCAATTACCCGGAAGGCAGCCCCGTTTTTCCGGGGTGGCCAGGCCAGGCTCACCGTGAGCGAGTCGAGGAAGTGCTTTATCTGGACGTCTTCATAGCCGGTTATGCGGGTGAGGTTTAGTCTCTGGTTCCAGGCTACTAGCTCCTGATAGTAGATATAGAACTGGCTAAGCTGCCTCGGGCTGAGTGACAGGCCTAGTTTTTGAGCGCCGCTTTGAAGCTTTTCCATGACGGACATCGGTATTATTGCTCATCCGGTCGTTTAGGTGCCCCCCGGTTTCTCACTGGGACGCCATTAGAGCCACCTTTTCCTTTTGAAGTAGAACAGCATTACGCCGGCGATAGAGGCCATGATGGCCAGGACCCCGAAGTAACCCCAGTGCCATTTTAGCTCGGGTATGTATTCAAAGTTCATACCGTAAATACCAACCACGAAAGTAAGCGGGATAAATATGGCAGCGAATATGGTCAAGACTTTCATTACCTCGTTCATGCGGTTACTGATGCTGGAAAGGTAGATATCGAGCATGCCGGAAATCATGTCCCGGAAGCTCTCCACGGTATCAATAACCTGGATGGTATGGTCATAGACGTCCCTGAGATATATCCCGATGGACTCGTGTATCAGCGGTGACTCGCCTCTTTCCAGGCTGCTGACCACTTCCCTCAAGGGCCACACCGACTTGCGCAGGAAGATCATCTCCCTCTTTATGGTACGGATGGCTTGCAGGGTTTGCCGGGTGGGACTAGCGGCTAGCTCCGTTTCCGTATCCTCTATCCTGTCCCCGAATTTCTCCATTATTATGAAGTAGTTGTCGACGATGGCGTCTAGCAGAGAGTAGGCCAGGTAATCGGCCCCCATCTTTCTAATGCGGCCCTTACCTTTTTGGATTCTTTCCCTGACCGCATTAAAAACATCCCCCGGACGCTCCTGGAAGGAAATAACCCAGCTTGAGCCGAGTATCAGGCTGACCTGCTCTGCCTCGACCTGTTCTGCCTGGTCATTATAGTAGAGCATCTTGACGACGAGAAAGATGTAGTCCCCGAAATCCTCCATTTTGGGACGCTGCTCGGTGTTCAGGATGTCTTCCAGTAGGAGCGGGTGCAGATTGAAGTGCTGGCCGATTTTCTCGATGACCTGGACATCGTGAAGACCGTCGATGTTTATCCAGGTGACCGTGGGTTTATCCTTGAAGGGGAAGCATTCCTCAACCGTCGCTACCTCTTCCTGCTTAAATTGTGTTTCATCGTAGTCGATGAGCGTAATCTGCACTCGCTCGGTCTTCCTTTCCCCGATATGAACCAGCGTTCCGGGGGGCAGACCTGCCTTTTTCGATGTTCTCTTGATAAATCTGGGCATTGTGGGACACTCCTCTGCCTTTAGCGGCTGGTTTCTCCTGTTTATTGCCGGGATTAAGCGGGTATGGACACTTTAAATATCTCGAGTCTCTTTGTCAA
>DUEB01000174.1 GCA_011176655.1 Dehalococcoidia bacterium
GTTGAGCCCCTGCATTTCATTGAGGAAACCGGTAAGGCGGGAATAGTTTACCTCTATCACCTGGGGCTTCCGGAGGTGGTGGCTAAGATGGTGGCTGGGGACAGGGTCTACTTGAGGGTAGAGGGCCCCAATCTGGTGGTGGAAGACGGTCGTGGCGAGTATCTGGGGCAGGTCGAGCCCAAGCATGCTCAGCGGCTTATCAGGTTAATGACGGGAGGGAATGAGTACAGCGCCGCGGTTGTCAGCTCGACGGAGGACACCGCGAATATCATTATCCGCGAGGTCTACCAGCACCCCAGTCAGGACGGGCGTCTCTCCTTCCCGGCCCGGGAATTTAAGAGTCCCCGGCCCTACCTCAGCGATAGAGTGATAAAACACGAACATGATTTGGAGTATGAGGAGGGGGAGGCGGTGGAGGGGGAAGAGGAGGAGTCCGATTACACTGTGGCCAGCGTTAAAGAGGGAGAACTATTGGTCGAGGAGGCTACGGACGACAGCGATATTACTGATAGTGATGAAGGATAAGGGGATAAGTGAACATGGTTTTAGGCAAAATCAAAGCGGTCAACATAGAGGAAGAGGTAAAGAGTTCTTATCTCGACTACGCGATGAGCGTCATCGTTTCCCGTGCCCTGCCTGATGTCCGGGACGGGCTGAAGCCGGTTCACCGGCGCATTCTCTATGCCATGCAGGGTCTGGGGCTGACTCACACCAGCCCTCATCGCAAGAGCGCCCGTGTGGTCGGTGAGGTGCTGGGTAAATACCACCCCCACGGGGATACCTCGGTTTATGACGCTATGGTGCGCATGGCGCAGGATTTCTCGATGCGCTACGTGCTGATTGATGGACAGGGTAACTTCGGCAGTGTCGATAACGACCCTCCGGCGGCCATGCGTTACACCGAGGTGCGCCTGGCCTCAATCTCTCAGGAGATGCTGTTTGACATTGACAAGGACACCGTGGACTTCATGCCCAACTTTGACAGCAGCCTGAAGGAGCCCACGGTGCTGCCCGCTCGACTGCCTAACCTGCTGGTTAGCGGCAGCTCTGGAATTGCGGTCGGTATGGCCACCAACATCCCGCCGCATAACCTGGGCGAGGTCTGCGATGCCATCTTTCATCTCGTGGACAACCCGGAGGCCACCGTGAGCGAGCTCAACCAGTTTGTCAAGGGGCCTGATTTTCCCACCGCAGGCATCATTCTGGGGCGGGAAGGGATTAAGAGCGCCTATGCTACCGGGCACGGCAAGGTGGTGGTTCAGGCTAAGGCTCACGTGGTGGATGCTCAAGAGGTGGGGCGTCGGCAGATAGTGGTCACCGAGCTTCCCTACCAGACGAACAAGGCGGCGCTTATAGAGCGGATAGCTACGCTGGTCAAGGATAAGAAAATCAGGGGCATCAGCGACATTCGTGACGAGTCAGACCGTCAGGGGATGCGTATTTGTATTGAATTGAGGAAGGACGCCCAGCCGCGGCCGGTGCTTAACAACCTTTATAAGTACACCGCCATGCAGTCGGCTTTCTTCATTAACATGCTGGCTCTGGTCGACGGGCAGCCCCGGGTAATCAGCCTTAAAGAGGCGCTTCAGCACTATATAGAATTTCGCAGCCAGGTCATCACCCGGCGCTCCCGCTTCGAGCTTAAGGAGGCTAAGGCCAGGGTTCATATTCTGGAGGGGCTGAAGGTTGCCCTGGACCAGATTGATAAGGTCATCAGCACCATCCGCAAATCGGAGACGGCGGAGGCGGCTCGCCAGAACCTGATGGCTAACTTTGGCCTGTCTCAAGTGCAGGCGCAGGCCATTCTTGATATGCCGCTCCGTCGTCTGGCTAACCTGGAGCGGCAGAAGATACTCGATGAGTATGCCGAGGTAATAAAGAACATCGCCTATCTGGAAGAGCTTCTGGCCAGCCCCAAGCGGATACTCAGCCTGGTGAAGGAGGAGGTGGCGGAACTTAGGTCCAAGTACGCTGACCCCCGGCGCACCGAAATTCAGGAGCAGGGGGTAATAGAGTTCAGCGAGGAGGACCTTATTCCTCACCAGATAATGGTGGTGACCCTCAGCAAGCGGGGTTTTGTTAAGAGGGTCCCCTCTCAAGCCTACCGGGTGCAGCATCGCGGCGGCAAGGGTATCATCGGCATGGTGACCCGGGAGCAGGATGCGGTCAGGCTCCTGGTGGTGGCCGATACCCATGACCGGCTCTACTTCTTCACCAACCGGGGCCGGGTCTTCTGTCTCAAGTGCCACGAGATTCCGGCCGACATCTCTCGTACCGGTAAAGGGACGGCGGTGGTCAATCTCTTTCCGGTGTTGGAGCAGGAGAGGGTAACCGCCATGGTGGCGGTCAGCGATTTCAAGCGGGGCGACTACCTTATCATGGCGACCTGTGGCGGGGAGGTGAAAAAGACGGCGGTGCAGAGCTTCCTTCAGGTGCGCTCCAGCGGGCTTATCGCCATGGACCTGGAGGAAGGCGACGAGCTGTGCTCTGCCAGCTTAGCCAGCGACCAGGATGATATGGTGCTGGTGACCAGGAAGGGGCAGTCCATCAGATTTCTGGTCTCCGAGCTGAGAGCCAGCCTGAGAACCAGCGGCGGGGTGCGGGGTATACGCCTGGCCTCTGATGACCGGGTGGTTAGTATGGGGGTTGCCTATCCCGATAATTTCCTGCTGGTGGTTACCACCAGCGGCTACGGTAAGCTGACTACGGTTGATGCCTATCCCCGTCAGCACCGGGCGGGCAGCGGTGTGAAGACTTTTAAGGTTGTCGAGAAAACGGGCGAGGTGGTGGATGCCAAGCTGGTTTCCAAGGCTCATCAGCTCATGCTCATCTCAGCCGAGGGTATCATCACGCGCACCCTGGTGAGAGAGAAGGGCCCGGGTCAGGGTATTTCCATCCAGGGCAGGAGTACTCAGGGGGTGCGGCTGATGCGGTTGGGGGACGGGGACCGGGTGGTAGCTATCGCCTGCTTTGAATAGTCCTCTGAGCCAGTTAGCACCTGTCGGAGAGGGTCTCGGATGAAGTTGCTTTTTATCCCCGGTGCCGCTTGTGGCCGTAAGGCGTGGCTGTGTCAGACCCGGCACTTTGCCGGTTCGGAGGCGGTTACTTTGCCCGGCCACCCTGAGGGTAAGCCTTGCTCCAGCGTCGCCGGTTATGCGGCCTGGCTGCGGGACTACATTGGCGAGCAGCAGTATCAGGGTGTCGTCCTGGCGGGCCACTCAATGGGGGGCGCCGTGGCTCAGCGCTACGCGCTGGATTATGGCGACGGGGTAAAGGCTCTGGTTTTAATCAGCACCGGAGCCAGACTGAGAATCCGTCCCGAGCTGCTTGAGGCGGTGAGGGGGATGGTCGCCGGGAGGCTGGCGTGGCGGGATTATCTGGAAGAGCGCCACAGCGCGACTGTTCCTGAGGTCAGGCAGGCCATAATTGAGGAGAGGCTGCAGATTGGCCCGGCGGTGCTGTTGAACGACCTTCTTGCCTGCGATAAGTTCGACGTGATGGATAGAGTCCGGGCTATCAGGCTGCCGACGCTGGTTATCTCTGGCCTTGATGACGAGCTGACGCCGGTAAAGTATGCTCACTATCTAGCGAGCCAGATTGAGGGGGCCCGCGAGGTTATCGTTCCCGGAGCAGCGCACTGGGTGCTCGCGGAGAGGCCGCAGGAGGTTAGTCAAGCGATAGCGGGCTTTCTGGCCGGGCTTGACTGAGCCGGTGCTTTTGCCGGCAGGAAGGTTGCCAGCGCTGTAGTCCACAGGCGGTGCATTCCTGATAACGGCAGTCGGGGACTTCCTTGCTTACCAGGGCGTTTTTCTGTTCTCGCTTGAGGAAGGCCTGGGTTAGCCCGCTGTCGATATGGGCCCAGGGTAGCGGCTCGTTCAGGGAGAGTTCCCGTTGGGCGTAGAAACCGGGTTCAAGGTGGCTCTCCTGGAAGGCACGGAGCCAGTTTTCGTGGTTGAAGTGCTCGCTCCAGCCATCGAAAATCGCGCCCAGCTGCCAGGCGCGCTGGATAACCCCGGCCAGCCTGCGGTCGCCGCGCGACATGGCGGCTTCAAGCTGACTCACCTTGGGGTCGTTCCAGGACAGCCTGACCTCCTTACGGCGCAGCCTCTGTTTCAAAAGCTCTATCTTGGCGTTTAGCTGCGGCTCGCCTTCCTGGGCCGCCCACTGAAACGGGGTGTGCGGCTTGGGCACAAAGGTGGACAGGCTGACCCTTAATTGAGGTCTCCCCCCTCGGCTTCTTTTGCCCAGGGAGCTGATTTTATCAATCAGGGTGGCGATAGCCTCAACGTCGCCTTCGGTCTCGGTGGGCAGGCCGAGCATGAAGTAGAGCTTGAGGCTGTTCCAGCCGTGAGCGAAGGCTTCCGCGGCGGTTTCCAGGATGGCGTCTTCCGTGGTGTTCTTATTGATTGCCTGACGCAGCCGCTCGCTGCCTGCCTCCGGGGCAAAGGTGAGCCCGGTTCTTTTATGGGCGGCTAGTGAGTCGAGCAGTCTTACGGAGAAGCTGTCGGGCCTGAGGCTCGGTAGCGACAGGATAAGGTTCCGGTCTTGATAGCGGTGGAAGAGACTGGCGACCAGCTCGCTAATCCCAGGGTAGTCGGCGGTGCTCAGTGAAACCAGGGAGACCTCGTTATAGCCGCAGTTAGCCATCAGCTCGCCGACTGCCTTGAGCACCTCCTCCGGGGGGCGCTCGCGTACCGGGCGGTAGGTGTTGCCCGCCTGGCAGAAGCGGCAGCCGCGGCTGCAGCCCCGCTGAATCTCGACGGCGCCCCGGTCGTGGATAGCCTTGATGTAGGGGACGACCGGTCTGGTGGGGGGCGGCGGCAGCTCGGCGACTATGCGCCGCTTAATGCGGGGGCTGGCTTCGGCGACCGTGGGGGTGATGCTTTGGAAAAGACCGTTTGCCCCGTATGCTACCTGGTACAGGCTGGGGACATAGACGCCGGGCACCTGTGCCAGCCGGCGCACTAGCTCTTCTTTGGGGGCTCTCTCGCGCTTCCAGTCCCGGAACTGGCCGACCAGCTCCATGGTTACCTCTTCGCCGTCTCCGATTATGAAGCAATCGATGAAGTCTGCCATCGGCTCGGGGTTGAGGGCGCAGCTACCGCCGGCGATGACCAGCGGCTGGGACTCGCTTCTCTCTGCGGCCAGGAGCGGGATTCGGGCGAGGTGAAGCATATTGAGCACGTTGGTGTAGGTGAGTTCGTAGCCCAGGGAAAAACCGATGATGTCAAAGTCCTTGAGCGGGCGCTGGGATTCCAGGCTATATAGGGGTATGCCGCTGGCGTGCAGGTGGTCTGCCATATCCGGCCAGGGGGCAAAGACCCTTTCCGCAAGCACATCCGGCTGAGAATTGAGTAGCTCGTACAGGATATGTATCGCCAGGGTGGACATGCCCAGCTCGTAGAGGTCCGGGTAGGAGAGGACGATTCGAACCGGGGTCTTGTCCCAGTCTTTGGTGATGGCGTTCCACTCGCCGCCGGTATAGCGGGCGGGTTTAACCACCTGACATAGTATATTATCGAGATTGGTCAATAAAAGGCTCCTAGTAAAGTACTTATCTGGAAGTCAGCTTAAAACTCCTGGTTAAGATATTGCCTGGGAGTTGGTTTAAAACTCCTGGTTAAGATATTGCCTGGGAGTTGGTTTAAAAACCCCGAGGCTTATTATAGTTTATGGTGGGGCAGTAATCCAGCCTCAGCCCTCCAGCTGCGCCAGGTCGAACCTCATGCCGTCCCGGGCGCTTACCACCCTGACCCCGGTCTCCTCAGTGAGCCTCTGGGCAATCTCCCAGGGCCGGGCCCGCCACATGGGCATCCCGAAGTGGGTCAGGATGGCGGCCTTCGGCTTGAGTTCGGTGATGAGGCGCTTGGCGTCAGGCACCGAGAGGTGGTCAATATCCGGTCTCGGCTCGGAGAAGACGACATTAATAATGAGTAGCTCGCCGCCGTAGCTCTTAAGCAGGCCGTCGAAGTAGCGAGTGTCGGCGATATAGGAGAAGGTGTGCTTCTCGGTCTTAAAGAGCAGTCCGTAGGTCTCTACCGGGTGTATGTGCCGCACCGGGGTGGCCAGGGATACCCCGCCGATGGCGTAGCTTTTGCCTTCCTTGAGGAGCTCAATACCCTCGAGGTAGTTCTTCAGGTAGGAGAAGATAACCGGCTCGTTCTCTAAGGCGTCAGCGGGCGTAAAGAGCCGGCCGCGGGGCTTGAACCCGCCCTGGGTCATCGCCTCGGTCATGACGTTAACATCTCCGGTATGGTCCAGGTGGCGGTGCGACAGGATAATGGCGCTCAGCCGGTCGGCCCGGAGCTTTCGCTTGGTGGACTGAACGATACAGCCCGGCCCGGGGTCAACCAGTATTTCGGTGCCGCCCAGGTTGAGCCACATGCCCCCAGAGGCCAGAATCTGGGTGGCCACCATGATGCGGGCGCCGCCCGTTCCCAGGAAGGTGATGGTATCCGAAGGAGCCTTTTTGTCTGCCATAGCTACCTAACTATAAGCGATGACGGCGGTTTAAGACAATCCTTTTATTGCCATCGGGGGTGCTTTCGGGTATGATATCCGGTGGCGAGTAAAGCCGGGTATTATTACCGCGGAGGAAAGGAGGTGAGAGCTGTGCTCTGGATAGTGCGCCTTAACCTAGCTAGTATCTGAGACCAGAGATGCGGCACAGGGTCTGTGCCGGTCCGGCTCGAAGACCTCCGCCCCCTCTTCGGAGAGGTTACCTGGTTAGCCCCGTGACCTATACTGGGTTTCGTTAAGCCGATTTAAGCGGTGGTGCGGAGTTCTTCGGCCACCGCTTATTTTTTTAGAAAGGGTTAGCAAGACATGAATGAAGGTGCTATGGGGTCTGTTAGTAGTAATCCGGAAGCGCCGTTTGAGGGTGGGGGCCTGGTGCTTTTCTCGGTGGTGCGTCAGGCACTGGAGGCCGACCGGGTTCTTCGGGAAGTGGGGTACAGGGTCAGGCTGGTTGCCCCGCCGGCGCAGTTACGTAAGGGCTGTGATTTAGCCGTGGAGGTAAATCTGGCGGAGAAGCCCGGCATCGAGCGGCGTCTTGGGCAGGAAGGGATTAGCTACCTCAGCCTTGAGCCGCTTAAGACGGGGACGTCGCCGCTTCTGGAAATCGTGACGGTTGCTGATTTCGATAGCTGGCTCATGGTCAGGGCGGGCAATATGAAGCTCACCTTCGATAAGGAAAGCGGCCAGATTGTCAACACCTCCGGCGGCGGCTGCCCCGATATCCCATATCTCCACGCCGAGCTGGTGGGCCGGTCGCTCACTGAGGCGCCGCGGCCCCGGGACACAGGCTTTACCCTCTGTGCCCTGATGCTGGAGCGGGCTCTGGAAGAGGGGCTCGGTATCTGGAAAGGAGACGTGTGCCATGATGCTCATTGCCGGCACGATTCCGATTAAGGGCTTACCGCTGGTCGTGGGTAGGGTCGGGGTGGAGGGGGAGGCTCTGGTTATCGGCGGCTACCGTATCCCTGGCACTCAGGGGACGGCGGCTATGACCAGCGCCGCTTGCCTGACCAGCGACTATCTCCGGCTTGCCTCGCCCCAGGCGGTGGTGGCCGGGGACATCGGCGAGGGCGGGGGCAGCCGGGAGATATACGAGTATCTTATCCAGAATGTGGCCAGCCTTTGCCCCACGGTGCTGGCGCTACACTACTGCCTGCCGGATATGGCCCTGATGCGGAGATTGTGCCAGGCGGTCAAGGACTGCCGGCGAAGGCCGCTCCTGATAGCCGATGCCGGTTCCATGTACGCCGCCAAGGCCGCTGGACTGGCCCCCGAGTTTGACGTTTTCACCCCGGATGCCGCCGAGCTTGCCTTTCTGGCTGACCAGGAGGCTACCCACCCGGCTTATGTTAATCGTCATCTATTTTGTGCCGATATTAGCCGGGCCCCGGCACTGATAATAGATTCTTATCGCCAGCGCAGTGCCCCCCGGCTGTTACTGGTTAAGGGGGCCATTGACTATATCGCCCGCGATGGGGATATCGTGGCTACCGTCACCGAGCCCGACGTTCCTGAGCTTGAGGCTATCGGCGGCACCGGCGATACCATCACCGGGCTCCTTACAGCTTTTGCTGATGCCGGTCTTGAGCTGGCCGAGGCGGCGCTGATTGCGGCTAAGGCGAACCGCACGGCAGGGAAATTTGCCCGGGCGACTCCAGCCACTAGGGTCAGTCAGATTATCAGCCAGTTTCCCGCTGTGTTCGGGGAGTATCTTGGTCGCTGGAGCCAGGGCTGTGCCCTAAGGAGGGTCTAGTAGTTAGGGCCAGGGCTGTGCCTTAAGAAGAGATTTGTAGTTAGGGTAAAATCTGCTATAGGAAAGGAGGTGGCTACCATGAGTGAAATTGACGCCCGTGGGCTTCCCTGCCCGCAGCCGGTTATCAAGACCAAGAAGGCGCTGGAAGAAATAGAGACGGGGCAGGTCACCATCCTGGTTGACAGCCCGGAGAGCCGCGAGAACGTGCGGCGTTTTGCTCAGAGCCAGGGCTGCCAGGTAGCGGTGAGGGAGGAGGGTGGGACAATCTTTCTGGATGTCACCAAGGGGATTTCGTGTGAAATCGGGCCCAAGCAGAGCGGTGATGTCATTCTCATCACCAGCGACCGGCTGGGTAGCGGGGATGAGAGGCTGGGGGAAATCCTGATGAACGCCTTCTTAAATACCCTCTGGGACTACGCGCCGAAGCCCGCTAAGCTGCTCTTTATCAATAACGGAGTCCGGCTGACCACCGAAGGCTCTGAGGTTCTGGAGACCTTAAAGCTGCTGGAGAAGGAGGGGGTTCAGGTATTTTCCTGCGGCACCTGTTTGGAGTATTATAATCTTAAAGAGAGGCTGGGGGTGGGGTCGGTGAGTGATATGTATGCTACGGTGGATGCCCTGCTGTCAGCCACCAAGGTCATCAAGGTTTGAGAGGGGGTTAAATGGAGCATATCTGGGCGCCCTGGCGCATCAAGTACATCGAGATGGAAAAGCCGGCCGGCTGCATTCTGTGTGACAAGCCGGGGCAGAATTGCGATGTCGAGAACTATATTCTGCACCGGGGAAGCCAGAACTTTGTCATCATGAACAGCTATCCCTATAACCCGGGGCATCTCATGGTCGCCCCCTATCGCCACGTAGCCAGTCTCGACGAGTTAACGGATAGCGAGCTTTACGAGCACTTTGAGATAGTCCGCCGCAGCGCGGGGGTACTGCGGGAGGTGTTTCGCCCCCAGGGTTTTAACATCGGGATGAACCTGGGCAAGGTAGCCGGGGCTGGTATCGACGAGCATATCCATACCCATATCGTGCCCCGGTGGCAGGGCGATACCAACTTCATGCCGGTAATCTCCGGGGTGCGGGTAGTCCCGGAGGCCCTGGCGGAGACCTACCGTAAGCTAAAGGGTAAGTTCTGAGCTGGCGCCAGCCGTATCCCGTCCTTCAGCTAATCGGACAGGCGTTAGACAGGGTCAGGGACATCACTATGTCGCCCTGTGAGGCGGTCTGCTGAAACGCCTCCTTGATGGCGGCAAAGAGCGCTTCGTCAGGCCCCGATACCAGGCTGCTCATTGTCCCCGCCGTGACCTCAAGGCCGTGCTCTCGGAAAATGCCGAGCGCCTTGCTGATGACGGGAGATAGATGAGTCTGGCGCAGCGGATACATGCTGACCTGGGCGGTTAAGAACATTCCTGTTACCTCCTCTCCGCTTGCCTGCGGGCATCCCTGGCTGGATATTAAATTCGGGTCAGTAGTTAGTCTTCAAAGGGGGCACCGTTAAAGAAGTCCTCTTCGAAGAAGCCTTCGTCCAGGTCGGCGCTGTTGGAGTAGCCCCGGCTTTCCCAGAAGCCCCGGTAGCTGGTGTCGTCGGAAAGCTCGATTTCGGTAATCCATTTTATCCATTTGTAGCCCCACTTGCTCTCGGCGACCAGCTCGAAGGGGAAGCCCCGTTCCGGGGGCAGGGTCACGCCGTTCATCTTGTAGGCCATCAGTATGCCGTTATCCATAATGTAGTCGATAGGTAGCGAGGTGGTGTAGCCGTCGTAAGCGTGGAAGATGACCACCTCTGTCTCGGGTAAGGGGTTTGCCCCGGTAATCAGGTCTCTAACCAGCACCCCTTCCCAGAGAATCTTGGTGCTCCACCCCTCGACGCAGTCGAGGGTTACCACCTTTTGGTACGATGGGTGGTTCTGGAGAACCTCCTGGTAGCTCATTTCTGTGGGCTCGGCTACCAGCCCGCTTATCTTGAGCGTGTAACTCTCTATTTCTATTAGCTGCGGGCCCTGTATCGAGTTCTCCCGGAAGTCATTGATTGAGGAAAGGTTCTCGCCCTCGTATTCTCTAATCTCTACCGGTTCCAGCGTCCCTGGTTCCTCTGTCCTGCAGCTACCTGTCCCCAAGGCACCGGTAACCAGAGCAATGGCCAGAACTATAATGCTGAGGTCAGTTGCTATCTTTTTCACTTTTACACCTCTCTCCTGCCTTATTACGGTACAGACGGGCAGAGTGATAGCTGTATCCTACTTTAATTATAGGCCGTTTTGAACAAATGAACCAAAAATTTTGCTCGGTTGGGTATCATTGACAGGGACTTGAGGCAGTTTTACAATCCAGGGGGCGGTAGATAAGATAGGCGGGGGCTTTTGGCGCGGAGGAGCGCCGGGATAAAGGAGTGAGGGGTGCTGACCGAGGATAAATGGCGGGCAATCTGTCGTGGGCTGATAGAGACGGGCTTTTTTGATGCGGCGGGAAGACCGAAGACGCTCAAGGCAATACGGCGGGTCATGGAGAGAATGCCGGCTGGCGAGCTGGAATCTCTGAGAGAGAAGATGGCTATCATCTTTGCCCCGGCTTCCGGTATGAATGGGCAGGTATTCCCCCTGCGAGGCCCGTCCGTCTTACTCGACGGGCCGGAAGAGAGCCAGCAGCGGGTCGTGGTCTACCTGTCCCCTGAAATCGAGAAGCTCAGTCTAAAGAAGGTTGAGGCAATTGTTGCCCACGAATTTGCCCATGCCCTGCTCCATGCGCCGGACTCTCTTGAGGGGTGGTTTATTGAGCCAGAGGCCGACCAGAAGGTGCGGTCGTGGGGGTTTAAGGTGACCTACCCCAAGGTCCGCTATCCTGATAGTAAAGAGAAAGGGTAGTAAATGAGGGGGGTGCCGGAACCAGACACGATTAAACCCAGCTATTAGCTACTTATTATGTGCCTACCCCCAAGGCTATCCCGTCGGCAATTCGAACTTAAGAAGTGGTATAATCGTTGGGGGCAGGTCACAATGAATGCATTGCAATAATCGCAATCGCATCAATTCAGTATTGTAAAAATCATATAAGCCAAGGAGGCAGTTAATGAAAGAAGTAGCTATTATAGCTGACAGTATTGCCAAAATGCCGCCGGAGATATCAGA
>DUEB01000175.1 GCA_011176655.1 Dehalococcoidia bacterium
ATGCAGTGCTTATAAAGACTCCGTAATCAGTTAATCCTTTCGTAGTACTTACTTATAGAACTCTCTTAATCAGGCGGCCCCTTCGAAGTGTTTATAAAATCTCGGGGGTCGGTAATCTCACCGGTAATGGCGCTGGCGGCGGCGGTGGCGGCGCTAGCTAGATAGACGAAGGCCTCGGGGTTACCCATCCGCCCCTTGAAGTTCCGGTTGGCTGTCGACAGGCAGTTTTCCCCGCTTCCCAGTGCGCCCTGGTGGAGACCGAGACACGGGCCACAGCCCGGCGGCAGAATGACCGCCCCGGCCTGGAGCAGGGTCAGGATATGGCCGGCGGCTATCGCCGCCCGCAGGATAGCTCGCGACGCCGGCGCAATTACCAGCCTGGTCTGCTCGTGGCGCTGCCTGCCCTTCAGGATGGCGGCGGCTACGGCCAGGTCATCGAGACGCCCTCCGGTGCAGGTGCCGATAAATACCTGATGGACTTGGGTTCCTTTAAGCTCCCTGGCGGGGGCGGTGTTATCCACGGTATGGGGTCTGGCGACTACCGGCTCAAGCTCAGCCAGGTTAATATCAATCGTCCGTGCGTAGCTAGCCGATTCATGGGGAGAGAGTGGCTGGTAGTCACCGCCCCTCCCCTGCCCTTCAAGATAGCTGCGGGTCACCTCGTCGCTGGGGAACAGCCCGACCTTGGCGCCAGCCTCTACCGCCATATTGGCTACCGTGAGGCGTTCGGGGACATTCATGGCGCTTAAGGCATCCCCGCTAAATTCCAGTGCCTGGTAGGTAGCGCCGTCGGCTCCTATCTGCCCGATGAGGTAGAGAATGAGGTCTTTAGCATAGACCCCGCTGGCGAACCTTCCGGATAGTTCTATCTTGATGCTTTCGGGTACGCGGAGCCAGGTCTTACCCAGGGCCAGGGCAACGGCGACATCGGTGGAGCCCATGCCGCAGGCAAAACCCCCCAGCCCGCCGGCGGTTACCGTGTGGGAATCGGCACCGATAATGAGCGCCCCGGGTTTAGCCAGAGACTCGGCCACTATCTGATGGCAGACGCCGTCGCCGACGTCGAAGAGAAGGCAGCCTGTCTCTCGGGCAAAGTCACGGAGAAGCTGGTGGTCGTTGGCTAGCTCGCGATTCGGGCTGGGCGCTGCGTGGTCGAGGAACAGGGCGGCTTTCAGGGACTGGGCCGGGCGCTCAAAACCGGCCGCTCGGAACTGCCTCACCGTCAGCGGCCCGGTAGTATCCTGGACGAAGACCAGGTCGACCTCGGCGATAACGATGTCGCCCGCCTTAGCGGAACTCCCCGACTTGGTGCTCAGTATCTTTTCCGAGAGTGTCTTACCCATGGTATTCTCTGCCTGTAGTTTGTTCGGCTGATAGCTGCTAACGAGCTTGAGGCTGCAGATAGCGGAGAGGATACTGGTATTCTCATCAGCTACTTGCTTTTCAAACAAGGTGATTATAATATTAAGGTAGCAGCGGTGGCAAATTAGTGCCTGAGAAACCGGGAGAGGTGGTCTTAATGACGGTATCTAAAAGAGTGGTTCTCCATTTTCCGAGACGACTGGTGGAACATCCGATAGTGTGTCGGCTGGTCAGGGAGTATCATCTCGATTTCAATATCCTGAAGGCTTCCATTACGCCCGATGACGAAGGCCTGATGGTGCTTGAGCTTAAGGGCAAGCAGGCTGATTATGACCAGGGCATCAAGTATCTCATCAAGCGGGGGCTGAGGATACAGTCGCTCAGCCAGAACGTCACCCGTAATGAGGAAAGGTGCACTCACTGCGGGGCATGTGTTGTTATCTGCCCCGCCGGCGCCTTTCAGCTTGACCCGGTTACCCGGCGGGTCGACTTCCGTGACGATAGATGTCTGGCCTGCGGGATTTGCCTTTCCGCCTGTCCTCCGAGAGCCATGGAGCTTCATTTCTAGCCGATGTATGAGCCGAGAAGCTACCGACACTGGATTAGGGATGCTGACCTAGTCGCCTTCAGCGTGGTCGCCAGAGAAACGGATTTATACATCAGCGCCCGCACCAATCTGAAGAGAAAGGCTCTACGCCTGGTAAAGAAGTACCGTGACACGCTGGAAGGGTATATCGAGCGTCATCCTGCCTTCCGCGACGCTCTGGAGGCGTTACCTGTTGACGAGGGTGCCCCCCATATTGTAAAGGCGATGATGGATGCGGCGGTGAGGGCCGGGGTGGGCCCTATGGCTGCGGTAGCCGGGGCTATAGCTGAGTTTGTTGGCCGTGAGCTAATGGCCTTTTCGCCGGAGGTAATTGTGGAGAACGGGGGCGATATCTATCTTAAGAGCCTTAAGAAGAGGGTAATCGGGATTTATGCCGGTAAGTCACCAATGACCGGCCAAATCGGTCTGGAAATAGAGGGGGCAGCTACACCGTTAGGAATTTGCACCTCTTCGGGCACGGTGGGGCACTCTCTGAGCTATGGCCGGGCTGACGCCGTCACTACCCTTGCCGGGTCGGCTGCCCTGGCTGATGCTGCAGCGACGGCTATCGGCAACCTGGTAAGGCGACCGGCCGATATCGCCGGCGGGCTGGAGATGGCCCGAAGTATCGAGGGGCTTAAGGGGGTGGTTATTATTGTCGGCGGCGATATGGGGTTCTCGGGCGAGGTCAAGATTTGTCACACATCGCCGCAGGATAGGGAGCCCCG
>DUEB01000176.1 GCA_011176655.1 Dehalococcoidia bacterium
CCATTTAGCTTCAGAAAGAGCAACCTAAGTTATCAAGTAGAATTCCTATTGATGCCCCGTCTCTATAATCAAGCAACCTTGGGGAAGTATTTCTTCGTGATTTCTCGGGTTTCCTCAAGCCATTCCTGTCTTTGCTTTAGTGTGCTGGTAACGATGACTCCGAAGTTCTTTCGGTAAAAGCTCTTTACGCCGCAGGATATGAACATATTGTTCTTCCATAGAGTTTCAAGGGGGTCGCCATACATGGTTAATTCTCTTGCCGCAGGCGTGTTTGACGTGTTGAATACCAGCACTACGCTCGCCTTTAAAAGCCCGATTAGCTCTCCATCACCTCTGTCCCCTTCAGCAAACGTGTAAGCTACTCCAGGACGCAGGACTCTATCAATCCATCCTTTTAAGATGGCGGGTGGCTGTCCCCACCAGTTAGGATGAATTATGATAATTCCGTCCGCGTTCGAAATTTCTGAGTAATGCCGACTTATTATCCGAGGTAAAGGAGCGACTCTGGGAATCTCGCGAGCAGGGAGAACCGGAGGAAATTTCTCTTTGTAAAGGTCATGAAAAGCAACCTCGTAGCCGTTAGTATTTAAGATTTTTATGGCTGCCCCGGCAATGGCATGATTAAAGCTTCCTGAGTCGGGATGTGCTAGAATTACTAGTATTTTCATTGTTTCTTTCAAGTCCAAGAATTATATCATCATACTAAACTTAACCTCAAAAGTTCTATTTATTGATACCCCTCCCCCACTCCGGTTCCTCCTCCCTGCATTGTGACCGATGACCTCCCCCCATGGCTGGTAGGTGCGGCTTAGCCTGGATTGACAAGTCGGGTATTTAACATTATTATCTTAAAGATATGGCGAAGACGATAGCGGAAATAAACCAGAAGATAAAAGAGGGCAGGGCGGTAGTCGTTACTGCCGAGGAGATAATAGGCATCGTCAGGCAGCGTGGGGCAAGCCGCGCCGCCCGCGAGGTGGATGTAGTCACCACCGGCACCTTCGGCCCGATGTGTTCCTCGGGTGCTTATCTTAATATCGGGCACTCCAGGCCGAGAATTAAGCTGGGCGGTGGTAAAACCTATCTCAATGGCGTCCCGGCCTACGCGGGATTTGCGGCGGTAGACCTGTATATCGGGGCTGACGCCCTTCCTGACGACGACCCCCGGAACAGGGCTTACCCCGGCGATTTCAATTATGGCGGCGGGCACGTAATCGAGGAGCTGGTGGCGGGAAAGGATATCCGCCTGGAAGCGACTGCTTACGGCACGGACTGCTACCCCAGGAAGAAGCTGGAGACCTGGATAAACATAAAGGACCTTAATGATGCCGTGCTCTTCAATCTGAGGAATGCCTACCAGAACTACAATGTGGCCGTGAACCTGTCGGATAAGACGATTTACACCTATATGGGGGTGCTAAAGCCCAATCTGGACAGCGCCAACTTCTGCAGTGCCGGTCAGCTCTCGCCCCTGCTCAACGACCCGTATTACAAGACCATAGGCATCGGCACCAGGATATTCCTGGGTGGGGGTATCGGCTATGTCGCCTGGCCGGGGACTCAGCACGACCCGAACGTGCCGCGTTCGGATAACGGTGTGCCGAAAAGTGGGGCGGGCACCCTGGCCGTAATTGGTGATTTGAAGCAGATGGCGCCGCGGTGGCTGATGGGAGCCAGCATGATGGGATACGGCGCCAGCTTAACCGTGGGCATTGGGGTTCCGATACCGATTCTCTCTGAGGAAATCGTGGGCTATACCGCAGTGGCCGATGAGGAGATTCTGGCTCCGGTGGTGGATTATTCAGGTGATTATCCTTTGCTAAGGCCGGATATCCTGGGCGAGGTGAGCTATGCCGAGTTAAAGAGTGGGCGGATTGTGCTCCGAGGCAGGGAAGTCCCGACGGCGTCCCTGTCCAGCTACTCACGGGCGCTGGAGATTGCCGCTACCCTGAAGGAGTGGATACTGAGCGGCGATTTTGAGCTGACGGAACCGGTGGCGCCGCTGCCCACGGCTGGTGATAACCGGATTGTCCGGCCTCTTAAGGA
>DUEB01000177.1 GCA_011176655.1 Dehalococcoidia bacterium
CGCCTCAGGGTGCGGCTGAGCTCCAGGGTCTCTTCGACCTTAAATTCCCAGCCCCCCGGTTGATACTTCTTGACACTCCGGCTGCCGCTTAATTCCTTGATAAAGGCGAGCCTGGCGGTCAACCGGCCTCCAGCCGTGTATTCCACCCCTTCACCGGGCAGATTCCGGTAGTGCACGTGGAGGCCCTTGGCGCTGGTTAGAGAACGGTCTCCCAGCGACAGACTCTCCTTTATGGTGGCAATTTCCTCAATGCTGTTAAGCAGGTGTTCCGACGGATAGTCCATTTATGACTCCTCTGGCTTACCTTTATAGTCGCACTTAGCGCACTTTACCCAGTTCCCCCGGTATTGGGTAAGCAGCCCGCCGCACTTGGGGCAGGGTTGGGGGAGGGGTTTAAGATTGATAGCAAATTGACACTTCGGATAGTTACTGCACCCGTAGAAGGTGCGCTTCTTTTTACTTACCTTTTGCACCAGCTCACTGCCGCACTCAGGGCAGCTAACGCCGGTCTTGACCTGGAGGGAGGCGGTATGTCTGCATTCCGGATAGCCGCTGCAGGCGAGAAACTTCCCGTAGCGGCCGATTTTGATGACCAGGGGCTTACCGCACTTGGGGCAGGTTTCCTCGGTCAGCTCATCAGCCAGCTTTACCTTTTCCATGAGCTCTGAGGCGCTCTCCAGGCTTTTCTCAAAGGGGGTATAAAAGTCCTGAACGACGTGCGCCCACTCCCGTTTCTTAGTTGCGATTTCGTCCAGCTCCTCCTCCATCCGAGCCGTGAATTCAATATTTACGATATTGGGGAAGTGCCTGGTCAGGAGGTCGCTGACCACGAGACCCAGCTCAGTCGGTTGAAAGCTGCCCTTAACCTTGGTAACATACTCCCGCTCCCGGATGGTGGACAGTGTGGGGGCGTAGGTGCTGGGGCGTCCGATGCCCCACTGCTCCATCATCTTAATCAGGGTCGCCTCGGTAAAGCGGGGTGGTGGTTGGGTAAAACGCTGCTCCGGGAAAAGCCCGGCTAGCTTAAGCTCGTCGCCCTTTGCCAGCTGGGGAAGGAGAGGACCCTTCCTTTTTTCCTCCTCGTCCTCGTCCTTACCGGCGGTATAGAGGATCATAAACCCGGGAAAGGTGTTAACCGAGCTCTGGGTCCTGAGGAGGTATCTGGTTCTGGAAGCTTGGTGTCTGGCTTCGATATCAACCGTGGTGTTACGAAACAGAGCGGTCTGCATCTGACTGGCCACCATGCGCTGCCAGATAAGCTGGTAAAGCCTGAACTGGTTCGCATTGAGGTGCGGCTTCACCAGAGAGGGCTCCCGCCCGATTTTGGTGGGGCGGATAGCCTCATGGGCTTCCTGGGCCCCCTTGACCGTGGTGGTAAAGGAGCGGGCGTGGGGTGGCAGGTAATCAGCGCCGTACTTGCTGCCGATAAACTCCCGGGTCTCAGCCAGGGCAGTCCGGGCGACCCGGGTGGAATCGGTGCGCATATAGGTAATCAGCCCGACACTGCCCTCGCCGCCGAGGTGTAAGCCTTCGTAAAGCTGCTGGGCAATGGCCATGGTCTGCTTGGCGCTGAAGCGGAGCTTGCGCCAGGCCTCCTGCTGCAGGGTGCTGGTGATAAACGGTGGCGCCGGCTGGCGCGCCGCCGTTTTTGTCTTCACCTTAACTACCCGATAGCCGGCCTCCTTGAGGAGGTCGGTAGTTTCATCGGCTTCTTCCTGATTGTGGATTTCCAGCTTGGTGCCGTCAGCCAGACCGATAAACTTAGCCCGGAACGACGGTGCGTCCGGGACCTCTTTCTTGGCCAGCTCCGCCTCGATAGTCCAGTATTCCTCCGGGGTGAACTGGCTAATCTCACGCTCCCGCTCGACGATAATCCTGAGCGCCACCGACTGCACCCGGCCCGCCGAAAGCCCGCGCCTCACCTTACGCCAGAGGAGCGGGCTTATCTTGTAGCCCACCAGCCGGTCCATGATGCGCCGCGCCTGCTGGGCGTTGACCAGCTCCACATCTATGGCGCGGGGGGACTTGAAGGCACGCTTGATGGCTTCCTCGGTTATCTCGTGGAAGACGACGCGGCGGTAGGGCTTGCGGTTTATCCCGGTTACCTCGGCCAGGTGCCAGGCGATGGCCTCTCCCTCACGGTCCGGGTCGGTAGCCAGATACACCATAGTCGCCGTCTTAGCCGCTTCTTTGAGCTCCTTTACGATTTTACTCTTGGGCCGGGGCACCACATACTTGGGGGTAAAGCCGCTTTCTACATCCACCCCCAGTCGGCCCTTGGGGAGGTCTCTTATATGGCCCATGGACGCCTTGAGGCTATATTGTTTGCCCAGAATCCTGCCCAGAGTTCTTGCCTTGGCCGGTGATTCAACGATAACCAGATGCTTGCTCATAATAAGTTACTCTTTCTTAACCGTAGCTAGTCCACCCTCACCTTATACTCTTCCCTGGCTTCCCGCGCCAGAACATAGCTCATCGTCCCCACCTGCCTCACCAGGCCCTTGAGCTCCATCATAGCCAGGGCGCTGCTTACCTGTGAGACGGGTAGCTCGCTGTTTCGGCAGACCTCATCAATATGGATTGGCTCCGCGCCCAGTTGCTTGAGCAGCTGGGTCTCGGCATCAGAGGCCGGGACGATTTCTTTGATTTCCATTTGATGAGCCACCGCCGTCAGGTTTAGCTCCTCTAAGATATCGGTGTAGTTTTGCACCAGTTTGGCCCCTTCCTGAATCAGGTGATTGGTGCCGCTGCTTTGGGGGGAGAGGATGCTGCCGGGAATGGCAAACACCTCTCTATTTTGCTCCAGCGCCAGACGAGCCGTAATCATGGCCCCGCTCGTCTTA
Organism: Dehalococcoidia bacterium; assembly: GCA_011176655.1. Lineage (GTDB taxonomy): Bacteria > Chloroflexota > Dehalococcoidia > Dehalococcoidales > UBA5760 > UBA5760. The sequence goes on from DUEB01000177.1 coordinate 2,844, forward strand.
CCGGCTTCGATAACCAGGACCCCGAGACTCAGGCCGCTCATGATGCGGTTACGCCGCGGGAAGTTCTCCGGCCTTGGTCTGGTGCCCAGCGGGTATTCACTGACCAGCGCCCCCCGCTCCATGATGCTGCGGGCCAGGGCGGCATTCTCGCTGGGGTAGACAAAGTCGAGACCACAGCCAAACACGGCGATGCTCCTGCCCCCGGCTTCCAGGGCACTGTGATGGGCGACGGAATCGATTCCCCTGGCTAAGCCACTGACGATGGTGATTTTGCTCCGGGCCAGGTCGGCTACCAGCTCCTCGGTTACCTGCCGGCCATAGACCGTCGCCCGCCTCGTGCCGACCACCGCCAGGCACCACTCATCCTCAGGGAGTAAGGAGCCCCTGACGTAGATAAGGGGCGGGTAATCATATATCTCCCTGAGACGAGGCGGGTAGACCGGGTCGTGGTGGCAGTATACCTTCACCCCGAATCGCTCGAGCTTTTCCATCTCCGCTTCCAGAGAGAGCTTGGGGCGCTCCGCAGTAACGGCACGCACCACCCGACTGTCCAGCCCGGCCCGCTTCAGTTCAGCCGGGTCCGCCTGCCAGGCGTTCTCCAGGCTGCCGAAATAGCTCTCCATCTGGGCCAAGCGGACGCGGCCAACGCCGGGTATCAGGCTGAAGCCCATCCAGTATTTAAGGTCTTTACGGTTCACTTCGAGAGAATTCTAGCACAAGGCGAGACGACTGACAATCAGGCTCTGTCAAGAAGAGCCCGAAGGCATTGCCAGTGATGATAGGGTCTGAAAAGAAAACTGGCGGAGAGGGTGGGATTCGAACCCACGGTAGCCAAAGGCTACACGCGCTCTCCAGGCGCGCCTGTTAGACCACTCCAGCACCTCTCCGCAGGACGCGGAAATCTATTATGTTAACACTGGCGGAGAGGGTGGGATTCGAACCCACGCTCCGGTATAACCGGAGACCGCTTTTCGAGAGCGGCACCATAAACCACTCGGACACCTCTCCACGAATCTATTCTGAGGCTAACTTGCTAGACATAATATCAATTAGCTAACCGATAGCTAACGCACCTTTTCATTAGCTTTATTATTATGCCCGACTATAAATGCGTCGTCAAATCGTAGTGCGGCTGCTTCTTGAAGCCCTGGAGTGACGTGCGAGTAAGTGTCCAGAGTCACCGCTATGCTGGAATGGCCGAGACGCTCTTGGACAACCTTGGGATGCACACCTTGCTTGAGCAAGAGAGAAGCATGGGTATGCCTAGCATCATGAAAACGTATTACCTTAAGGCCACATCGGCGGGCGAGATTAGCCCACGCTCTAGTAATCGTGTTAGGGCGCAGAGGCTTGCCCTCTGGAGTACTGAATACCAAGTCGTCTTCCTTTAGCATCATCCCCAGCATGGCTTTCTCTAGTGCTTGCTGTTCCTTATGCCTCTTAAGAGTAAGAATGGTTGAAGGTGACAGAGCTATAGTGCGCCGACTTCTGACGGACTTGGGCTGTGTGAATACATAGCTACGGTTATTAAGTTGGTGAAGCGAGCGGTTCACATAGAGTTGGCTTAAGATAAAGTCAACATCGGCCCAGCGCAGGCCTAGCAGCTCAGATCGTCTCATGCCAGTGAAAAGAGCGGTATAGAATAAGGCGTAGTAAGGAGTTACTTTTGCGGCCTCAAGAAAGCGAGTAATGTCGTCCTCATCCCAAGTCTGCATCTCAGTATGTTCCCCACGCGGTAAGTCCACCCCATCTGCCACGTTACGGCTCAATAGTCCCCACTTTACCGCCGTCTGCAGGGCTTTATGAAGCACTACATGGTGGTATCTGACCGTCCTAGTATTCAGACCCTCCTTTTGCTTTGTTGTGTAGTGCTTCTGAAGGTGTTCCGATCTTAGTTGTACTAGGATAATGCTACCGAGACTTGGTATGAGATGTACTCGGACAATACTCTCATATCTCTCAAGCCCTCGTGGTGAGAGATTGGGCTTAGCGTAGTCTGATAACCACTTTTTGAGGAACTCCCCCAGCGTAGTCCTGCCGGGCTTCACGAATGTGCCAGTGTCAAGCTGATGGAGCAGCTCCGCCAATCTACTTTCGGCATCCTTTTTAGTACCTTTCACACTGATCCACTGCTGTTTGCGCCTGCCAGTGGCCGGGTCGCGACCCAGATTCAGGACAATAGTGTAGCTATTTTTATATCTCTTGACGATGTGGCCCCG
>DUEB01000178.1 GCA_011176655.1 Dehalococcoidia bacterium
ACGCACCGCTTTAACCAGATAGGCTTTTAGCCGCTCCTTAAATCCGGGTACCTCCTTCTCATCAAGGGGCCAGGCACCGATTAATGTTTGGTAGATAAGCATCTCTATGTTCGGCTCCGGGACAGGAATTCCGTTCACCCTAGTTTTTTTAGGCGCGTTCCACTGACGCCACTGGGTGAGATGTGCCTCCCATTCCTCAGGAATCTCGGAGAGCACATTGATTCTGGCTCTAATATCCTGGCTCCGTTTGGTATCATGGGTCGAAGTGGCATTCATGGTGTAGGGCCAGTGCTTGAGTCGCGCCAGGTTTAGGCGATGAAAGTCGCTAGCTGACAGGCCGCTTGAGCCGGGGTCTCCGCCCACCTCGTTTAGGGAGAGCAGGCGGCTGTAGCCATACAGGGCGGTATCCTCAAACCCCTTAGCCATGATGGCCCCGGTCAACTGCTGCCACCGTAAAACGAACTGAAGCCAGGTCTCTTTCTGTTCGGCAGTAGCATGATGTGGGAAGTCCAGGGTGAGTATGCGCTGTAGAAAATCGATGGCGGCAGTATCTATCTCCCGATGCCGCCTGGCTTCAGCCACGGCATGTTTCAGGTAGCCCTGGTCGCGGGGAGTTACCTCCAGGGTACGGGTATAGGTACGGTAAACGGGAAGGCAGGCCGTAACCTCACTAAGCGCCTCCGTCAGCTCCTCGGCTGAGAGCTTGACCGCAACGTTTTCCTGGTGGGCCAGGCCAGCCAGATACCGCCCCAGCGCCCGCACCTCACCGGGGAACAACTCCACGATGACCTGTTTCTTTTTCTCATAGACGACATCGCTAAAGGCCGCTTGTGAACCGGTAAAGCGGAAGTAAATCTCGTCCAGAGCACCCGTTCCCTTACCGTCGACAAACAGGGCATTCAGCATGTTGGCGAAGTCGTAGCCGGTAGTGCCCAAGATGGGCCAGTCCGGTGGTAGGACTTCGTCGCGGGACAGAATCTTCTCGACAACGATGTAAAAGCGACGGGGCCCACCGGCTTCTCCCACCTCTGGTGCGATATCCCGCTGCAAGCGGGAGAGGTACTGCACCGGGTCACTGAGGCCATCAATGTGGTC
>DUEB01000179.1 GCA_011176655.1 Dehalococcoidia bacterium
CGTCCACTTCCTGAACGTTAATCTCGGCGTCTTCTGGGCTATTCTGGCCGGTCTCATCGCCGGGGTCCTGATTGGGGAAAGCACCAACTACTTCACCTCCTACTCCTACAAGCCAACCCTCGGCATCGCAGACTCGTCGCAGACCGGAGCCGGAACCCTGATCACCAGGGGCTTTGCCAACGGGCTCATAAGCACCCTGCCCCCCATCATCCTGGTCGTTGTCGCCATGCTCATTGCCCATCACTTCGCTGGTATCTACGGCATCGCCATTGCCGGGGTAGGTATGCTGGCGACCCTCGGTATTCAGGACGCCACCGATGCCTACGGCCCGGTAGCCGACAATGCGGGCGGCATCGTTGAGATGTCAGACCTGCCCCCGGAGGTCAGGGAAAGAACCGACGCCTTAGACTCGCTGGGCAACACCACCGCCGCCACTGGCAAGGGCTTCGCCATCGGGGCTGCCGGCCTCACCGCCCTCGCCCTGCTGCTCGCCTACACTCAAGCAGTGGGTATCAAATTCGCCGAGATAAGTCTGCTTGACCCCAAGGTCATCGGGGGTATCCTGCTCGGCGTGATGATGCCGGCTATCTTCTGCTCCCTGACCCTGAATGCGGTGGGCAAGACCGGATTTGCCATCGTCAACGAGGTGCGCCGACAGTTCCGCGAGATAAAGGGGCTTATGGAGGGCAAAGCCAAACCCGAATACAAGAAATGTGTCGACATCTGTACCCAGAGCGCCATCAAACAGATGATTCTCCCCGGGGTACTGACCATAGTCGTGCCCATCGTCGTCGGCTTCATACTAGGGCCGATTGCCCTCGGGGGCTTCCTAATCGGGGCCGTGGCCTGTGGCTTTATCCTGGCGGTTACCTTTGCCAACGCCGGCGGCTCCTGGGATAACGCCAAGAAATGGATTGAGACCGGCGCCTTAGGCGGTAAGGGCTCCGACGCCCACAAAGCCGCCGTAGTCGGCGATACCGTGGGCGACCCGATGAAGGACACCGCCGGGCCATCCCTCAACATCATGATAAAGCTGATGTCAATCGTGGCCCTGGTGCTGGCTCCAGTCCTGGTAGGGGTCAGCGGGCTGATCTAGCCGCTGAGGAAGGGATTACCGGCTCGCTCGTCGCCGACGGTCGTCTCCGGCCCGTGGCCGGGGTAGACTATGGTATTATCGGGCAGCACCAGGAGCCTGGTGCGGATGCTCTCCATGAGCCGGTGATAACTCCCACCCGGCAGGTCGGTCCGGCCGATGCCATAATTAAATAGGGTATCACCGCTGAAGACCACCCCCTCTCCCAGAAGACAGATGCCCCCCGGGGTATGACCCGGGGTATGAAGAACCTTGAAATGAAGGTCGCTAACGTCGAGACTATCGCCATCCTGGAGCAGCCGCTCTGGGGGAGGGGGAACCGGGTAAGAAAGACCGGGCACCAGAACGCTCTGCAAGAAGCCCCTCAAGCCGCGCAGAGACTTGGCATCGTCAGCGTGAATCGCCATCTCGGCGCCGCTTGCCTCCTTAACAGCCTTGAGGGCGCCGACGTGGTCGATGTGCCCGTGGGTGAGAACGATGAGCTTTATGTCAAGTTCCAGATCGGCGACTCTTCCCAGAATTGCCTCTGCCTCATCACCGGGGTCGATGATAATACCCTGCTTACTGGCTTCAGAGCCCACGATATAACAGTTAGTGGCAAACGGACTGACAACTACCCTATCAATAATCACCTTACACCTCGCTATCTAGTAAGCGCCCTCCTTAACAACACGACTGAAGCACGCTCAAAATACCATCACATTCTAACAGCAAGGCATGCTTAACGGCAAGCCAGGGAAGATGCCTCACCCGGCAGCGCTTTGCAATACGGCACATTTTTGGCTACAATGCTTACAGGAATATCCCCGGTACTAGCAAGGAGCGATAACCGTGACCGAAAAGACCCCGAGTAAAGTCAATATGGAGAAAATTGTCTCCCTCTGCCGGCGACGCGGTTTCATCTTCCCCAGTAGTGAAATCTACGGCGGCCTGTCCAGCTGCTGGGACTACGGCCCTCTCGGCGTGGAGCTGAAACGGAACATCAAGGAGGCCTGGTGGCGCGCCGTGGTTCAGGAACGTGATGATATTGTCGGCCTTGATACCAGCATCCTGATGCACCCCCAGACCTGGGAAGCCAGCGGACACCTCCAGGGGTTCAGCGACCCCCTGGCCGAGTGCAAGAACTGTCACCAGAGGTGGCGCACCGATGACCTTGAGGGTAGTAGCTGCCCCGCCTGCGGCGGGGAACTAACCGAGCCCCATATGTTTAACCTGATGTTCAAGACCTTCATGGGGCCGATTGAGGACCTGGCCTCTACCGTATACCTGCGTCCCGAGACTGCCCAGGGTATCTTCGTCAACTTCGCTAACGTGCTCGATACCACCCGGAAGAAGCTGCCCCTCGGCATCGCTCAGATAGGCAAGTCCTTCCGCAACGAGATTACCACCGGCAACTTCATCTTCCGCAGCCGGGAGTTTGAGCAGATGGAGATTGAGTACTTCGTCAA
>DUEB01000018.1 GCA_011176655.1 Dehalococcoidia bacterium
AGGGAGGTATTGGCCAGCGGCACCACTAAGGCGAGCGTGGTGGTGGCCGGGGGGCTTCAGGTTGACTTCAGGATTGTGGAGCACGGCTCGTTTGGGTCTCTGCTCCAGTATTTCACGGGCAGTAAGCAGCACAACATCAACCTCCGGGACAGGGCGCACCGTCTGGGGCTGAAGCTATCGGAGTATGGCATTACCGACCTTAAGACGGGGGAGTTAGAGAAGTTTACCACCGAGGCAGCCTTTTATCAGCGGCAGGGCTTACAGTTTATTCCCTCTGAGATAAGGGAGGGCCAGCACGAGATAGCCCGGGCTGAAGCGGGCACCATACCGGGGTTGGTGGAGCTGGCTGACATCAAGGGCGACCTTCATGTCCACACCGACTGGAGCGACGGGCATGACAGCCTGGAAGCCATGGCTCAGGCGGCGAAAGCCCGGGGCTATCAGTATCTGGGGATTTCCGACCATTCGGCGGGGCGAGGTATTGCTCACGGGCTGGATAGCGAGCGGCTGAGGCGGCAGATACAGTCAATTAAAGAGCTCAATCAGGAGATTAAGGGCGTTCACATCTTCAGCGGCATGGAGGTGGATATCCGGGCTGACGGCAGTCTGGATATGCCTGAGGGGCTTCTCGGGGAGCTGGATATCGTCACCGCTGCGGTGCATTCGGGGATGAATCAGGGTGAAGCGCATATGACAGAGCGGCTGATAAGGGCTATGGAGAGTCCCAATGTGGATATCCTGGCGCACCCGACCTGCCGCCTGTTACCGGCGCGGGAGCCGGTAGCGGCTGATATGGAGGCTATCTTTCAGGCGGCGCTGCGCACCAATACCGCCCTGGAGATTAACGCTATGCCCAGTCGGCTCGACCTCAAGGATACTCATGCCTATCGGGCGCGGGAGCTGGGGGTCAGGCTGGTTATTAACACCGATGCCCACAGTGGCGGGCACCTTGATTTCATGCGCTTCGGCATCGGGGTGGCCCGGCGGGGCTGGTGCCGGGCGGGAGACATACTGAATACCCTCTCTCGGGCGGAATTAGCCGCCTACTTTAAGCACTAGGGATGGTTTACGGGATGACAGAAATACTGGACAGCCGTTTATATTCTCAGCTGGAGGTTACGGGTAGTGCTGAAGCCGTAAAGCAGCTCGTGCAGGCTGTTATCGGCGGTAAGCACTGGTATCTGGCCCTGCTTGAGGCTATGGGCAGGTGGACTGCGCCTGAGGAGCTAGTTGGCGGGCAGCGTTACTGTTACCTTATCGCCGGCGAGGCGTTTGACTTCCTGCTGCTGGCCGAGCGGCTGTGTCAGGCGGTGGATGGGCTATTGCCCGACGGGGATAAGGCAGCGCTCCTCTTTCACGGGCGTCCCCCGCTCAGGTTGACCGAGGCTGAGTTTAAGGAGCTTATCGGCACCGCTAAGTATCGCCAGTATCTGAACTACTTTTACGGCATTACCGTGGAGGAGGCCTTGTTTCTGGCGGTGCAGGACGAGGTGCGTAAGGAGCGGCGGGCGGCAGGTTTCAGTAACGAGCACGATGTGGTTAATGAGGTCTATCGGCGAGTATATGGTGCCACCAAAGGAGTCCTGCTCAGGCGTTTCCGTAAGGAAAAGGGCTATCCCTCCCTTAAATCTATCAGCTTAAGCGAGCTGAAGGAGTTTACCTACTGGCTGTTTAAGTGTCGTTTGCAGCGCTCGGAAAAGGCCAAAATTGCCAGCGATACCAGTAAGGCCCTGCGCTGGCTCCGCCGGAGCGGTCTTTCCCGGGGGCTCACCGCTGGCGAGTCCCCCGAGTAGAACCTCCGGTCAGATTTCTGGTTCTCGCTAACCTGACTCTATTTGAACCCCTAGTAAGTTAGAGGGTGTTTTTTCTATTTATCTTCCTTAGGTACCGGGCGCAGTCCAATCGGGAAAACCCAGCGTCGGTATTGGGCATGAGCGATAACGGCCGCCGAGGCGTAGATGGCGGCGGCGGCGACGAAGATACCCTCGATACCGGCGGCCTTGGCGGGCACGATGCCGTAGAAGTGTCCCGCAAGAAGCCCGAAGAGCACCGTCAGCGAGGCAAATATGAAGAAGTGCACCCGGGATATCTTAAAAGCGCCGATTGACATATAGCCGGTGAATATGCCCCAGGCTATCATTGTCCAGGCGAGGCCCGGGCCGTCAATCGTGATTACGCCGAGCCATTCCAGAAGGAAGGCAAAGGCAAGGCCTATCCAGAAGACACCGTAGGAGATAAAGGCGGTGAAGCCGAAGGTGTCTCCCCGGCGAGCGTCAATTATGCCGGCGATGACCTGAGCGGCTCCGCCCCAGAAGAACCCCCAAATCAGGGGCATGGTGCTGGTTATCAGACCGATATTGTGGATTTGCAGGAGTAGAGTGGTTAGACCAAAGGCGGCTAACCCCAGACCACCGGGATTAGCCCAGATGACGTCGTCTTTTGACATGCAGAAAAACCTCCGTTTCTTAGTTAGCAAAACTGGTCGGCGGTAGCCGATTTAGTTCTGACTATGATGCTCGTCGGCGGCATGAGCGATACCCGGGGCCATCCCGTTACTGGCTTCCCTTTACCAGGGAGGTAACCACTGATGGGTCGGCCAGGGTGGAAGTGTCGCCCAGCTCTTTGGTGTTGCCCGCGGCGATTCTGTTCAGTATGCGTCTCATAATCTTGCCGCTCCTGGTTTTGGGGAGGCCGTCGGCGAACTGAATCTTGTCGGGAGAGGCTATCGGCCCGATCTCCTTACGAACGTGGGCAACCAGCTCCTTCTTGAGGGCGTCGCTCTTCTCCACCCCTACCTTCAGGGTGACGAAGGCATAGATGCCCTGTCCCTTGACCTCATGGGGCATACCGACTACAGCCGCTTCAGCTACTTTCTCGTGGGATACCAGGGCACTCTCCACTTCAGCGGTGCCGAGGCGGTGTCCCGATACGTTAATGACATCGTCGATACGGCCCATCAGCCAGTAGTAACCGTCCTCGTCCACCCTGGCTCCGTCTCCGGTGGTGTAGACGCCGGGGAAGCGGACAAAATAGGTCTCCTTGAATCTCTTCGGGTCGCCGTATACCCGGCGCATGAGTCCCGGCCAGGGGCGCTTGATTACCAGGTAACCGCCCTCGTTGACGCCGGCTTCCGAGCCGTCTTCTCTCAGTACGGCGGGGTAAACTCCGGGGAAGGGCACCGTGGCTGAGCCCGGCTTGATGGGGGTAGCGCCCGGGAAGGGGGTGATGAGGAAGCCGCCGGTCTCGGTCTGCCAGTAGGTGTCGACAATGGGACAGCGGCCCTTGCCGATTATGTTGTAGTACCACATCCAGGCTTCGGGGTTAATCGGCTCCCCGACCGTTCCCAGGATGCGGAGGCTGCTCAAATCATGCTTGGCGGGCCATTCGTCGCCCTCGCGCATGATGGCCCGGATGGCGGTGGGGGCGGTGTAGAAGATATTGATCTTGTACTTTTCCACTATTTCCCAGAAACGGTCCGGGTGCGGATAGCTGGGCACGCCCTCGAACATGACGCTGGTTGTCCCCAGGGCCAGCGGTCCGTACAGGATGTAGCTGTGACCGGTTACCCAGCCGATATCGGCGGTGCACCAGTAGGTGTCTTCCTCTTTGAGATCAAAGACCCACTTGGCGGTCTGGTAGATGTAGAGGAGATAGCCGGCCTGAGTGTGGAGCACCCCTTTTGGCTTTCCGGTGCTGCCGCTGGTATACAGAATGAAGAGCGGGTCTTCGGAGTCCATGGCTTCTGGTTCGCAGACGGGCTTGATGTCACTGGCGCCCATCTCATCATGCCACCAGTAATCACGCCCGGCTTCTATCGGGACACCGATATCAGCCCGCCTTACCACAATGACATCCTTTACTTTAGGGCAGTGCTTGAGGGCTTCATCAGCGTTGTCCTTGCTCCTGATGACTCTGCCGGCGCGGTAGTAGCCATCGGCGCAGATGAGGAACTCGGATTCGCAGTCCAGGATTCTGTCTCTCAGAGCGTCGGCGCTGAAGCCCCCGAAGACAACGCTGTGGATGGCGCCGATGCGGGCGCAGGCGAGCATAGCAATCGGCAGCTCGAGGATCATGGGGAGATAGATGGTAACCCGGTCGCCCTTCTTGATCCCGTGCTTCTTGAGGACGTTGGCGAATTTGCACACGTAGTAGTGCAGCTCCTGGTAGGTGAGGGTCTGGCTATCGCCGATGTCCCCCTCCCAGATGAGCGCCGCCTTGTTCCTCCGCCAGGTTTTGAGGTGCCGGTCCAGGCAGTTATAGCTGACGTTCAGCTTGCCGCCCACGAACCATTCGTGCTTGCCTTCCTTGAAATCCTCCACCAGGACCTTGTCCCACTTCTGGAACCAGTCCAGTTGTTCCGCCATCTCCCCCCAGAATTTCTCAGGGTCGTCAATAGACCTCTGGTATATCTCTTTATACTGGGCTAGGCTCTTGATGTATGCCTGCTTACTGAGTTCCTCTGGCGGCTCAAAGACCCTTTTCTCCGCCATCATAGACGTGATTGTTTTTTCCGAGACCAAACTGATTCACCCCTTTCTAAAAATACACTGAAGGATTTGCTCCCTCAGATTGCGAGCTATTCCCCGGCTGCTTTTTGAGCCGTTGTCGCAGACCACATGGGAGCGGCTCGCTGGGCAAGCCACCTACCTGTTGGTACTATAATATCCTGGTAAGACGGATAGTGGCTGGCTAGTCCTGTGCCGTGACCCCCAGGCATTGCATAAATGCGGCGCACAGTCTATCGGCGACCACTCTGGCTACGCCCTGGTAGACGGTACAGCCTACCCGACAGTTGGTCGCACACAGATTAAGGATATCCTCTCCATTAAAGGTGAGAACCTTTGTCTTCTCTATCGCTTTGGCGGTCGTTGTGGCCATGTGGGGGGGGACTACCGCCGACCAGCCAATAGTCTCGAAATTGGTAGCCGCCGTAAGTTGCCGCTGGGAAAGCGGGCCCAATTCCAGCACCAGGGCTACCAGACCATCTTCAACGACTCGTATTTTGTCCAGTATGGTATTCTGTCGGTGGATGATGGCCCCTGGTTCAAATACCTCCACAGTGCACATTTCGGCCACCACTTTAAGGTGCTCATCGGTTAGCTCACGAAACAGGTCGGACCTTTTTAGAACCTCTAGTTTATCCACTCGTGCTCTCTCCTTTCGGGCATGCCAGATTTGCACTCCAGGTTAAAAATTATACACTACTGCTAGGCACCTTGGCAAATTTTGCCTGCCTTAAGGCTAAGAATGGATACCGGTGTCAGCCAGCTTTCAGGGTAAGGCCAGGTGTTTCATAACCTGGGACATTTTTACGTTGCTGCCCTTACCGCGGAGCTTTATCTCTATGGGTTCGCGGTGCCCCCATTTCTCGTAGGCTCGGCAGACATGGCAGATATCGGTATCCATACCTTGTGGTTCCGAATCAAGGAGCTTGCAGTAGGTGCCTTCAATCTGCCAGCAGGGTAGCGTCCGATACCTGAAGGCGGGGCACTCTTTCTTGATGGCGTCCGGACAATGGAACATATCCCAGCAGGGCGTTTTCCCTTCCCAGAACCCTAGAGCCGGTTCCGTAAGGATGTTTCCCTTCACCTCACCTATGGCCCGCTCTATCTCGGCGACATCCTCTATGGTCGTGACTCCTTTCAGAACCTCTTCCAATCGTTTAACCACCTCTGGTTCCATGGTCACCTCCTTATACCGTCGGGGCGGTAACTCCACCTCACCGTATTGGAATCCGTAAATCTTGCCCTTGCGTTCGCCGGTAGTCATCCTGGCCCATACCGGGTACACGGTGTACTTTTCAAACTCCTGCGTTCGCAGGCCGACTATCTCGGCGCTTTCGCCCACCACATCGGGTAGTGAGTTGGCATTTTTGATGCCGACCGTGTCGCCTATTTTCATGGTCGCCACCCCCTTTCCCGCCGTGGTCTGGGCTCAATCTCGCTGGCCGCCTTCTATCTCCTCTATCTCTATTTAAGCGCATAACGGGCTCGCTGCCATCCGCCTTAGTGCTTATTTTTCCGTGCCTCTCGGCGAAGCCAGGCTGTCCTTCGGCTAGGCATTTCCGCCTAGGCATTTCAACCTACATTGTCACCATAGCTTAGCAGTGGGCACAGTTGAAGGTGTTGCGGAAACAGCTTATACTGTATTGGAGGGTTATCGTGCCATGAAGACTATCAGGGTTCTGCTGGCTGAAGACCATGTTGTAGTGCGTCAGGGTACGCGGCAGCTCCTGGAGCACGAGCCGGATTTTAAGATTGTGGGCGAGGCTGGTGATGGAGAGGAGGCGGTCAGGCTGGCTAAGGAGCTAAAGCCTGATGTTATCATTATGGACGTGGCCATGCCCAAGCTCAGTGGCATCGAGGCCACCAAGCAGATTAAGGCTGTCCTGCCGGCGGCCAGTGTCCTTGTCCTCACGGGCTATGATTATGATGAATACATCTTCAGCATGCTGGAGGCCGGGGCGGCTGGGTATCTCCTGAAGAATGTGAGCGGCGACGAGTTGATTAGCGCTGTCCGGGCCGTCTATGCCGGGGAGCCGATGATTCATCCCGCCGTGCTGCGCAAGGTGATGATGCGCTTCAAAACACCGCCGCCGGCACCGGCGCCGGTTCATGCCCTCTCACCCTTAAGCGAGCGTGAGATGGAGGTGCTGAAGATAGCGGCTAAAGGGGTGAGCAATCGGGATATTGCCAACGAGCTCTTTATCAGCGAGCGCACTGTCCAGGCTCATATGAGGAGTGTCTTCAATAAGCTGGGGGTAGGTTCTCGTTCCGAGGCGATACTCTACGGGCTTAAGAAGGGCTGGTTCAGTATTGACGAGCTCCCGTAGGAAGCCAGCATTTTAGGGCTGGGTAAATGAGACTTGTAAGAAGCCGATTATTCTGGGTGGTGGTTCTTTTTTTTGCCCTGGCGTGTGTCCTGCACTACTCTGAGGTAATCGGTATCCCGGGCACCATCTATCCCAGCTCTCATTTCGGTCTCACCCGGCATACCCTGGACCGTGTCCTGTTTCTGGTGCCGGTTATCCACGCTACCTTTCTCTTCAGGCGAAAGGGGGCCCTGATAAGCTCCGGGGCTGCCCTGGCCGCTATGCTGCCCCGGGCTATTCTTATCTCACCGGTGCCGAGAGATGCCCTTCTGGAAACCATGAGCATTTTCGCTATCGGTCTGGTCGCTTCGTGGGGAATCTGGTCTCGAGCTGAGGAGAGGGACAAGACCGAAGCGGCTCTGGCTAAGCTGCGCTCGTCACATGAAATCCTGCAGCACTACGTCCAGGTGGTGCAGAAGAGTGAAAGACGCCAGACCATACTTAACACTATCGCCGCCCTGCTGGGCGAGTCTCTGGAGCTTGGCCGGACGCTTAAAAAGGCAGTGCACATGGTCGCTGAGCTGATGGAAGTAGAGGTGGCGCTCATCTTTTCCCTCGATGAGGAAAAGCCGGTGCTTAAGGTGGTGGCTTACGAAGGGGTCACCGATGAATTCGTGCAGGCCTTGGATGGGGTAAAGGTTGGGGAGGGTGTCTATGGAGAGGTTGCCCGGACGTGTCAGCCCATGGTAGCTGAGGCGGTGCCTGATGACCCCCGATTCACCCTGCCCCAGGTTCTCAAGATGAAAATCCAGACCCAGCTCATCGTGCCCATGGTCTTCAGGGGACGGCTCAGGGGGGTGCTCTGTGTCGCCATGCGCCGTCCCCGGCAGTTTACCGTTGAGGATATCGAGCTTTTGACGGCGGTTGGTAGCCAGATAGCCATCGCCATAGAGAATGCCCGCCTTTATGAGAAGGAGCGTCAGGTGGTGCAGCAGCTGGCTATCTCCGAGCGCAACTACCGCCAGTTGTTTGAGCAGGCTAGCGATGCCATCTGGGTTAATGACCTGGAGGGCAATATTACCGAGGCTAACGGGGCGGCGGGGAGGCTGGTGGGCTACCGCGCTGAGGAGTTGAAGACGATGAATGTGAGGCGGTTTCTGCCGGAGGAGACCATGGCGGCGACGAGTCAGGTCTGGCATCGGCTGCTCAGGCAGGAGCCGGTGGAGCAGCCCTACGAACAGCGCGTGATAAAGAGGGACGGCACGGAGGTAATTCTGAAGCTGACCACCAGCCTCATTACCGAGGACGGGAG
>DUEB01000180.1 GCA_011176655.1 Dehalococcoidia bacterium
GCGGTTAAAAAGGCCCTGCAGCTGGCGGAACTCGTGAAGCTGGCGGGCATGGATGCGGCTAACGCTTATCAAAAAAGGCTTTCGGGAAAGCAGAAAGTAGCTGACTAAGCTGCTTTTAGTTTATTAATCACTCGCCAGCAAGAAAAAGGGGGTTAAAATGACCGAGAAAAAAGGTGGTACACCTAGCGGAGAGCAACCGGAACGTGTTGATAGAATACATGTTAAACCACTGCCTGATATTCTGGATGAGATGGATGCCAACATCAGGGCGGCTGCCGAAGCTGCCAGGCGGGCTGAGGAAGCCGCCAAGGCAGCCAGAGAGGCGGCAGGAGCTGCCAGCAAGGCATCAGAGGTAGCGGAAGCCAAAGCTGAGGAGGCTCGTAAAGCTGCCGCTGAGGCGGCTGAGGAGGCGACACGGGCCGCCGCTGAGGCCGCCGCCAAGGCCGGGGAGATGGCGGGAGCGGCCATGGAGGCGGCTGAGGCTGCCGCTCACAAGGCTGAGGAAGCTGACAGGCAAGCCCGTCAGGCCGTAGAGGCATTCCAGAAGGCTGCCGATGAAGCGGCAAATAGGGCCGAGGAAGCCAGCCGTCTGGCTAGAGAGGCGGCTGAAGCAGATATGCAAGCCTCCGAGGCGGTGGCGGCTGAAGCAACGCGGACGGCTCAGGAGGCGGCGGCTAAGGCTGAGGAGGCGGGGCAGGCAGCCATCAGGGCTGCCGAAGAAGCAGCAAAGAGGGCTGAAGAGGCAAGCCGTCTGGCAAGAGAGGCGGCTGAGGCGTCTGGTCGGGCGGCTGAGGAAGCTGCCGAGAGGGCGGAAGAGGCGGCGAGAGCGGCTGAGGAGACGGCGAGAGCGGCAAAGGATGCTGCCGAAGAGGCTACCAGGAAAGCCGACGAGGTTGACCAAGCCGCCAGGGAGGCGGCTGCAATCGCAGCTAGAGCCGCTCAGGAAGCGGCTGCCAAGGCTGAGGAGGTCGCCAGGGCAGCTACTCAGGCCGTGGACTTAGCCGTGGAAACTGCCGAGGCTGCTGGCAGGCAGGCTGATGAAGGCGCCAAGGAGGCTAAGGCAGCCATTGTCGAGCTCGCCAAGCAGCCAACTGCGGACAAGGCTACCAAGGCGGATAGGGTGGGTAGAAAGGCAAAAATGGCGGCGGCTAGCGCCTTCCGGGCTGCTGAGGGACTGAGTCGGGAAGCTGAGCTTGCCGAAATCGCTGGAGAGGAAGCTATCGCTGCGGCCAGTAAGGTATCGGGGTTGATTGCTGAGCGGGTTGAAGAGGCTGGTACCGAGGCTAAAGAGGCGGCATCCCGAGGCTTAAAGGTTGCCGATAAGACTCGCAAGAAGGCTGAGCAGGCTGATTTATCGGGAGACGAAGCCGTAGAGGCTGCCGCTCAGGCTCTTCATCGGCTGGTGGCTCGAGCTGAAGAGCTGGCCAGGGCAGCCGAGGCCGCGGCCGAAGCGGCGACAAAGGCATCGCGGGTGGTCGGGGAGGCTGCCGAAGCGGCTACAAGAGCAGCTAAGGAAGAAATCACCGCCAGGGCTGAAGAGGCCAAGAAGGCCGCCGAGCAGGCTGGAATCAGAGCCGAGGAAGCAGCCAGACAGGCAAGAGAGGCGGCTGAGGCAGCTATAAGAAAGGCCGGGGAAGAGGCCGCCGCCAGGGCTGAAGAGGCTGGCACTAGGGCTGAGGAGGCAGCCAGGCAGGCAAGAGAGGCGGCTGAGGCGGCCGTGAGGGCATCCGAAGCGGCGGCAGCGGAAGCGGCGGCCAAGGCAGAGGAAGCCATCGCCAAGGTTGACCTGGTGCCAAAGCTGGTGAAGCAGGTGCTATCGTCGCGGGAGTTTCTGCTGGTTATGGTTATCACTGTGCTTGGGGCGATTGGTGCCGCAGTAGCTATCAGCCTCGGTTTGAGCCTGCTGGCGCCGTAACTCCTGAGAACGATTAAACAAAAGCAGTAAAAGATGCGCTTGCAATTTAGAAAGAATACCGGGAGTAAGAAACTGCCTGAGTCGGTGCAGAATTATCTGAGGCGACAGTTTATGCTTCAGCGAGAATATGTTGAAGAATTAAGGTGCTTTGAAACGGATGGCCTCTTTCGTGAGCAACCAGTAAGGCGGATTCGCGTTTTCAGCCCGGCTCTAGCCAAGAAAAACAATCTCGCTATTCGCACCAGCTCAGACCTGGAGCTCCACCCAGAGATACTGGCCTTCGAGGGGCACATAGATGAGGATGGCAAAATCTACTTTGCCGACCGGCGGGCGGCGATGAGAAAAACAGGCGGCACATAGCTTAAGAGCTGGCTGGTTACCGAGATTAGACGCGACCTACCATAACAACACAGGGAGAAAAGGAGAAAAGAAAATAAAGTGAACGCAGCATCGAGAACCATTAAAAGCCGGTCAGTATTCGGCTCCCGAGCCGAGGTTGCTGTTGAAACTCACAGCGACGGCGTCGCCGAAGAGGAACCTCCCGGCAAAGCTGGTACCTGTAGCAATCTTGACGAAGAACCCCCCGGTAGAACCGCCACCGAAAGGGGCAGGCTTTTCGGTCACATACCGGATAGCGCCTGGAACGACTGGAGGTGGCATTTTCGTAACCGCATCACCACGGTTGATGGACTGGCAAACTTTATCCTGCTGTCAAGCGAAGAGCAGGCACAGCTCAAGCTGGTAACCCTAAAATATCCCCTTTCGGTGACCCCCTACTATCTCTCACTCATAGACCCCGATGACCCTGACGACCCGGTTAGAAAACAAGCGGTACCCTCCATCCTGGAACTCACCTTGGGCATGGTGGGACAGGAAGACCCCCTCGATGAAAAGGGAGACTCCGTGGTTCCCGGGCTGGTTCACCGCTACCCCGACCGGGTCTTAATGGTGCTCACCGATATCTGCCCCATGTTCTGCCGTCACTGCACCCGCAAGCGGGAGTGGCAGAACGGTGGCTGGGTGCGGACTCCGGCCGAGGTCGGAGCCATGCTTGATTATATTCGTCAGCATAAAGCCATCCGGGACGTCATCATCTCCGGCGGCGACCCGCTGACACTCTCCACGCCACGCCTGGAGGGGGTCATCTCCGGAATCAGGGCCATAAAACACGTTGAAATCATCCGTATCGGGACCAGGTTCCCGGTGGTATTGCCGCAGCGTATTGACCACGAGCTGTGCGCCATGCTATCGCGATACAGCCCGATATGGCTCAACACGCACTTTAACCACCACCGCGAGATTACCCCGGAGGCGGCCGCCGCCTGCGACCGGCTGCTACGCAGCGGGGTGCCGGTCAATAACCAGTCGGTGCTCCTGCGCGGGGTGAACGACAGTGTGGCCGAGCAGATGAAGCTGTGCCATGGGCTACTAAGAATTAAGGTGCGCCCCTACTATCTGTTCCAGTGCGATGAGGTACAGGGCACCGAGCACCTGCGCACCCCGGTAGAGGCGGGGCTTAGCATCATTGAAGGGCTGCGCGGACATACCTCGGGGCTGGCGGTGCCCACCTTTGTCATCGACCTGCCTCAGGGGGGCGGCAAGGTGCCCTTGCAGCCGAACTACGTCCTGGCAAAGGAGAAGGGAGAACTGCTGCTCCGGAACTACGAGGGGCAGCTCTTTCACTACCGGAGCCCCAGGGTTCAGGCAGAGCCGGCGCCGGAAGCATTGAGCCCCCTAGGTGGTTCCGATGCCGGTTTGCTGGTGGAAACGGGAGTCTATAAATAATATAAGGAGCTAGTGATGCGTGTCGGTCTGGCCTATGACCTCAAAGAAGATGTGAGTCTGGAGATAAGCAGCCCTCAGGATGCCCTCGAAGAGTATGACTCCAGCGAGACGGTTGAGCTTATCGAAA
>DUEB01000181.1 GCA_011176655.1 Dehalococcoidia bacterium
GCGCCAGTATATTGAACGCCTGGCCCAGATAGAAGGTAGCCAGGCCTACCCCGGCCAGCCGGGAGTAAGACATGACATCGCCCAGTATACCGGTAATATCAAAGACCCCGAGCAGAGCCCCGATGCCGCCACGCTCTTTATAAGCACCGAAGACAATCAGGGCGACCCCGGCAAAGGTACCGTACATGGCTGCGGTATAGAACATAGGAGGCAGGGTCGGAAATGCCATAATATGGTCCAGCACCGACGGGATGTCGATACTCATCAGGGCCCGCAACAGCCAGAAGGCCCCGAACTGAATGACCAAAAGGCCAACCTTATTGATGACCGCCCCCCGGTTTTTCTCCTTTACCGCCTTGACCATGGCGGCAATGTGGGCGATGTTAACATGCACCCAACCGATAAAGATGGCCAGTATGATGAAGGTGAGCGGGGACTGCAGCATCTGCTGCACACCGGCGACCAGACCCAGGCTCTCAAAGCCAAAGAAGGTATAGATGTCACCGAAATAGTTGCCGCTTAAGAGTCCCAGAACCAGGGCCACTCCACTGGAGATATAGATTAACCTCTGGAACATTTTAAAGCCCTCGGAATCAGAGCCACCGAGCAGCCTACCCATCAGGAAGCGGGCGAACAATATAAGGCCAACCGCATAGCCGACATCGGCAATCATCAGGCCGAAGAAGGTAGCGAAGGAGTAGGCTACTATCGGGGTGGGGTCCCACTCCCTATATCTCGGGGTGGCAAACAGGTTGACCACCACCTGGAACGGTCTAAGCGCCTTCGGGTTCTTCAGCTTAGTGGGTGGTTCCTCCGAGGGCTCCGGCTTCCTGGTATCAATAAAGACATAGTCCAGGCTCGTCTTCAGTTCGCTTACCACCAACTCAAGACTGCTGTCCGGAACCCAGCCCTCAATCATGGTGACATACCTGGCTTCACAGGCCCGGGCCAGGACCGACAGCCTCTGACTTTCGGCGACCAGCACGCCCCTCAACAGGGCAATCCTGTGTAACTCTTCCTTAGACCGACTGCGGAGGTTCTCGTAAAGCTCAGCCAGTCTCGCCTCGAGCTCAGTGAGCCGCTTCTCAGTCTTTTCCAGGAACTCCCGCAGCCTCAAGCCCTCATCGGGCACGAGCAGAATCTCGCCGCCCCCACCACAGACCACAGTCTCCACAGTCTCCAGGTGCTCCATCTTGCCCAGGGCATAGAGAATGGTTTCCTTGTCTACCGTAGCTTCGGTGCTCTCCAGCAGATACTTTCCCAGTTCATCATGTAAATTCTGGTATACCTCGGTAGACAGCACAAAAACCCTGGAGAAAAGGTAATCCCCGGAAAAGTGCAGGTCTTTTAACCTGACATCGAGGTGCTGGGTAAGGGCGCCGAGGTATTTCTTCTGCTCGGTCAGCTCCTGAGTCTCCCGGTCAATCCTGGTGGTCTTACCGTGTAGCTCAGCGAAGTCAGCGTAAAGCGACCTCACCTCCTGGGTAACCTCGGCGAAAGGCCGGGTATAGATGACCTCAACATCCTCCCCCAACGAGACCTGCTCTTTCTCCGCGATGTAGCTCATCATTCGGCTGACAAAGGTGCGCAGCTCGCTTATCTCCTTCTGCTGCCCTTCGATAGCCGCCCTGTCTACCGGCGCTAACTCCTTACCTTCCTCAACATGAAGCACGCCGACCCTGTGCAATGCCTTAAGGGTCGGCTCAGAGTAATCCTTCAGGGTGACTACCCTGACTCTGGTCATAGGTTCAGGAGAGTTGAGGATTACCGCCGTCATTTCACCTCCGCCCCGGTGACGATATTTACCATGCGCTCCACAATCTTCCCGGTCTTCTTGCCGGCACCTTCTCTAATCCCGGCAGCCCTCTTTTTGGCGTTTTCAATCTCCCGGTCAGCCTGCTTCCGAGCCGCACTTATAATCTGCTCCTGCTCCTTCTCCATCTCCTTGAGAGACAGCTCGGCGGAGGTGATTCTGCCGGCCTCGTCCCGGGCTTTGAGAATAATACCGCTAGCCTGTTTCCTGGCTTTTTCTATTATCTTCTCGGCTTCAATCTCGATAGTCTCAACGCTACTTGTGATTTCCTCAGCAGACATAACGCACCTCTCTGCGAAAGATTTTAAGGCTCCTGTCAGCACACGTTCCAACCCCCACCCTGGCATACCTATTAACCAGCATACGA
>DUEB01000182.1 GCA_011176655.1 Dehalococcoidia bacterium
ACAATGTAGTTCATTATGTCTGAAGGAGAGTTGTCTTGGAGCATTTCTTGACCGAACAGCAGGAACTAATCAAGAGCCTGGCTCGAAGGGTTGCCGAGGAAAGGATACTCCCCGTTCGAGCGGAACTGGACGAGAAAGAGGAGTTTCCCTGGGCAATAATGAAAGACCTAGCCGATGCCGACCTGTTTAGAATATTCATACCCGAAGAGTACGACGGTTTGGGAGAAGGGGTCTTTACCTTATGTCTGGCAGTTGAAGAGCTAAGCCGGGCTTGCGGCGGTGTCGCCGTTACCTACGCCGCCGATGCGCTGGGAGCAATGCCCATATTGCTATATGGAAGTGAGGAACAGAAGCGTAAATACCTCCCCGATATAGCCAGTGGAGCCAGGCTCACCGCCTTTGGCCTGACCGAGCCGGGGGCCGGCAGCGACGCCGGCGGCATAAGGACCACTGCCGCCCGCGACGGGGATGACTACGTCATCAACGGCACCAAGCAGTTCATAACCAACGGCGGCGAAGCTGAGATATATACCGTTATCGCGCTGACCGATCCAACAAGGGGCCCTCGCGGCGCCAGCGCCTTTATAGTGGAGAAAGATACCCCCGGTTTCACCTTCGGCAAGAAAGAGAAGAAGATGGGCATGCGCACCTCCGCTACCCGCGAGCTCGTTTTCCATAATTGTCGCGTGCCCAAGGAGAACCTGCTGGGCAGGGAGGGCGTAGGGTTTATCGTAACCATGAAAACCCTGGACTCAACCCGCCCTGGCGTTGGTGCCGTCGCCGTCGGACTCGCCCAGGGAGCGCTGGAGGCAGCGGTGGCCTATGCCCAGCAGCGTGAACAGTTCGGGCACCCAATCTCGGCCATTCAAGCCATTCAGCATATGCTGGCCAATATGGCCATGGAGCTGGAAGCAGCCAGGGCCCTGATCTACGCCACAGCCAAGACCATTGATAGCGGAGCCAAGAACATCTCCGAGATAGGTGCAATGGCCAAGGTCTTCGCCACCGATATGGCGATGAAAGTAACCACCGACGCGGTGCAGGTCTTTGGTGGCCCAGGCTACATGCGCGACTACCCGGTGGAGAAGATGATGCGGGACGCCAAGATCAATCAGATATGGGAGGGCACCAACCAGGTGCTGAGAAACGTTATCG
Source organism: Dehalococcoidia bacterium (assembly GCA_011176655.1). Lineage (GTDB taxonomy): Bacteria > Chloroflexota > Dehalococcoidia > Dehalococcoidales > UBA5760 > UBA5760. The sequence goes on from DUEB01000182.1 coordinate 1,156, forward strand.
CTCTTGAGCTGTTGAAAAGGAAGGCGCTGCGGGATTGAACATCGTCGTTTG
>DUEB01000183.1 GCA_011176655.1 Dehalococcoidia bacterium
CCTGATTGAAAACTTTGCCGGCCTTAAGCTACCCGTAGGGGCGCTGGACATCACCCGCTACCGGGATGACATCCCGTCTTCCGAGAGACACCCCACCATCCAGCACCGCGGCATCCCCAACAGCATCGACGGCAAGTCCATAGTGCTGGTTGACGACGTTCTCTACACCGGACGCAGCATCCGGGCCGCCATGGATGCCCTTATCGACCTGGGACGGCCACGGTCAATTCAGCTTGCCATTCTCATCGACCGCGGTCACCGTGAGATGCCAATCCGGGCCGACTACGTCGGCAAGAACATGCCGAGCGCCCGAAGGGAAACGATACAGGTACACCTGGAAGAGACCGACGGCGCCGACGAGGTAGCCATCGAAAGCCCCGCCAACCACAAGCCGGCGGAAGCGGGAAACGAAGAGGCCAGCCACCTTAAAAGGAGTCACTATGGCGCTAGCCAGTAGAAATCTGGTAACCATCGACGACCTATCCAACGGCGAAATAGAGGCCGTATTCTCTACGGCTGATGAAATGTCGTCGTCGGTCGGGGGGCAGATGGAGCTCTGCCGCGGCAAGATTATGGCCAGCCTGTTCTTTGAACCCAGCACCAGGACGCGCCTCTCTTTCGAGACCGCCATGCACCGGCTGGGGGGCAGCGTCATCAGCGCCGTGGATACCAAGGCAACCTCACTGGCTAAAGGGGAAAGCATCGCCGACATGGCCAGAGTGGTCGGGAGCTACGCCGATATCATCGTTATCCGCCACCCCTGGGAGGGAGCGGCCAGGGTGGTCGCCGACTATGCCGCTGTCCCGGTGATAAATGCCGGTGACGGAGGCCATCAACACCCCACCCAGACCCTCCTGGACCTCTACACTATCAAGAAGGCGAGGAAGACCATCAAGGGGCTGAAGATTGCTCTCTGGGGCGACCTGAAATACGGACGCACCGTGCACTCCCTCATCTTCGCGCTGGCCAAGATGGGAGCCAATATTCTCTTCTGCCCCACCCCGGGGCTCGCGGTGCCGGCCCATGTCATCGAGAAGCTGGTCACGGAATACGGCGGCGAGATAGAAAGACCCGATACCTCCCCGCAGGCAGACAGGGAGGGTCATCTGCCACTGGACGCGATATACGTCACGCCGGGCAGCCCCCACCAGCTAGCCATGATGCCCAACATCAGCCTCCAGGTCGAGCTTGAGGAGGGGGTTGATGCCCTCTACGTTACCCGCGCCCAGAAGGAGAGATTCACCGGTGCCGAAGAAGAACCGGAACCAGAGGCAAGATACCCGGTGGTGGATAAGAAAATGCTTAAGGAAAAGGGCTTTAAGGAGACCCTTATCATGCACCCCTTACCCCGGGTTGACGAGCTAGCCTGCGAGCTGGATACCGACCCGCGCAGCATGTACTTTAAACAGGCGGCGCTGGGGGTGCCGGTCAGGATGGCGCTCATCGCCCTCCTGCTGGGAGCTAAGGAGACCCCTCCCCTCCAGGAAGCAGAATCACTGCCCCAGGTAGACTACCCCCTATACCAGCGAGGCTTCGGCGTCCGCTGCCCCAATCCCAGATGCGTCTCGGTACAGAAAACGGAGACCAAGTACCTCAATCCCCGGTTTAAGATAGTGAACCTCCAACCGTTGACGCTGAGGTGCATCTACTGTGAGCACGGCTTCGAGCCCAGGTATGTTGCTAGCAGCGACTGGCATGAGGGGCGAAAGGATACCAAGAGATACCACGATGCGCGCAGCCACTGGACGGGCCAAATCAAGCCGGAAAACCTGATTATCTTCGATTCCGAGAAGGAAGCCCTGGCCCACGGCTTCAAACCCAGCC
>DUEB01000184.1 GCA_011176655.1 Dehalococcoidia bacterium
ACCTTTTCCTCGCTCATCTCCCGTATTCAGCAGGTAATTGACGCCGCCGCCAAACACCAGCGCCGGGTCTTTATTGTCGGCCGCAGCATGATAAAGACGTCGCAGATAGCGCTCGAGCTGGGTTATCTCAGCGACCCGGAAGGCGTCCTGGGCCGGCTTGATGAGCTCAAGGGCATGCCGCGTAACAAGATTGTCCTTGCCACCACCGGCAGCCAGGGAGAGCCTACCTCAGCCCTGGTACGCATGGCTAACCGGGACCACCGTCAGGTTCATATCCTGCGCGGCGACACCGTGGTCATCTCGGCAACCCCAGTGCCCGGTAATGAGGGGCTCATCAACAGAACCATAGATAACCTGTTCAAGCAGGGGGCGCGGGTGCTCTACAGCAAACTGGCCCAGGTTCACGTCCACGGGCACGCCAGCCAGGAAGAACTGAAGCTGCTCCTGAACTTGGTCAAGCCCAAGTTCTTTATGCCCATACACGGGGAATACCGCCACCTGAGCCTCCATGCCAGGCTGGCTCAGTCGGTAGGTATCCCCGAGGAAAACATCTTCGTGCTGGAGGACGGCGACATCCTGGAAGTCAACCGCCAGTCAGGCAAAATAAGCGGTAAGATTACCTCGGGTAACGTCTATGTCGACGGACTGAGCGTCGGCGATATCGGGAGCGTCGTTCTCCGCAACCGACGGATGCTATCCAGAGACGGGATTGTGGTCGTGATTATCGCCGTGAACAAGCAGACCGGCAAGCTGATGAGCCGGCCCGACATCGTCTCCCGGGGCTTCGTAGACACCCGAGAAGCCAAAGAAATGCTGGAGGAAAGCCGTAACCTGGTCGCCCGTACCCTGGACCACAGCGGCACCCACCCCGCCGAGTGGAGCCTGGTCAACACCAAGGTCAAGGATGTCCTCAACCGGTTTTACTATGAGCAGACCAAGCGGCGCCCCATGATACTGCCTTTTATGGTACAGGTGTAGCCCGGAGGTATCCACCTCACCGAGTGGTTTTTATGGCTAAGAGAAAAGCTAAAACCCCGGATAAACCCAGAAAGACCAAGGGCAAGCAGGCGGAGGGCAGCCTCCTTCACCTGCCGGGCTGGCGTATAGCCCTGCGCATTATCGCGGTTGCCGTTATTGTCGGCTTACTGTCCTGGCAGTGGCCCAACATAAGCTTGTGGGCAAACAGTGTCCGGGACGAGACCTTAAGGCTATTCGGCTGGGGACTGCTCCTGCTTATCATCGCCCTGGTTACCCTGGGCGTGGTACTGTGGTCGCGCAGAAAAATCTCTCCCCCTCTGGTGCGCTTTCGCCAGTGGTGGGGCGGTATCGCCTACACCTTCGCTGTCTGGGGGATACTGGCCTACTGGGGCCTGGGGGGTAGCATCGGTCAGTACCTCATTGGCTTCCCCGATTCGAGCTTTATCGGCATTCCCCGGATAGTAGGTCTAATCCTGGCCGGTATCGCCCTGGTAACCCCCGGAGCCTTTGCCAGTGCCGCCAGAAAGGCAAACTCATGTCTTTCTAGGCAACTCCAGAGACACCCCGCCCCCGAACCCACCATTGCGACACCACCCCCCATTACCATAACTCCACCGCCGCGCCTGGAACCACCGCCTCCGACTCCCCTCACCCCGGTTATTACCCCGACACCCCCATTGGCAGCGGCTGAAAAGTGGCCCACACCCACACCTATACCCACACCGACGGCATCCACCCCGACTCAGGAAGAGCTGCGCCAGGTAGCCCAGGAAGTCTGGAGAAAATACGGGGAATCGCCATCCCTGGTCACCGATGACGGCTGGCGCCTGCCGCCGATTGACATCCTGGACTCAACTCAGGAAGTTGAGTTCGGGCAGGCGGACAACCTGCAGAGAGCCCGGCTTATCGAGGAGGCCCTGGCCAGCTATGGGGTCGAGACCAAGGTAGTCCAGATAAACGCCGGGCCGACCGTCACCCAGTTCGGTGTGGAACCGGGCTGGGATAGAAAAATGAAGGAGATAAGGGAACGAGATAAGGACGGCAACGTCACCATCAGACTGGAAGAGGTCTCCAAGACCAGGGTCAAGGTGGACAGAATTACGGCCCTGGCTAACGACCTGGCTCTGGCCCTGGCCGCCCCCAGTATCAGAATTGAGGCGCCGGTGCCGGGGAAGCCGGTGGTCGGTATCGAGGTACCCAACACCACCATGGGCATGGTCAACCTGCGCGGCGTCATCGAGACCAGCGCCTTTCAGAAGCTAACCGCCAAGTCCCGACTCACCCTGGCGCTGGGGAAGGGGGCCGGCGGGGAAGCCGTGGTGGGCGACCTGACTAAAATGCCGCACCTGCTCATCGCCGGAGCCACCGGCAGCGGTAAGACCGTCTGTTTGAACTCAATTATCTGCTGTCTGCTCCTGCACAACTCTCCCAACAACGTCCGCTTTATTATGGTTGACCCGAAGCGGGTGGAGCTCACCCCGTTTAACAGCATCCCCCACCTGGCGGTACCGGTTATTGTCGATACCAATAAAGCCCTGACCACGCTCCGCTGGCTCAATCAGGAGATGGACAAACGATATCAAAAGCTGGCCACCGCCAGCGCCCGCAATATTGAGGGCTACAATAAAAACCGGGAGGGCGAAGAGAAGCTCCCCTATCTGGTGCTCGTCATCGATGAGCTGGCCGACCTGATGATGACCGGCTTCGACGAAGTCGAGCACATCCTCTGCCGACTGGCCCAGCTGGCCCGGGCCACCGGTATCCATCTCGTGGTCGCTACCCAGCGCCCCTCGGTAGACGTAGTTACCGGCCTCATCAAGGCCAACTTCCCGACCCGTATCAGCTTCGCCGTCACCTCTCAGGTGGACTCACGCACCATCCTGGACATCGGCGGCGCCGAAAAGCTGCTGGGGAGAGGAGACATGCTATATATGCCCACCGAAGCCGCCAAGCCCAAGCGCCTCCAGGGCTGCTACGTCTCTGATACCGAGACCGAGAGGCTGGTCTACTTCTGGGGCAGCCAGAGGAAGGAAGAAATGCCCTCGCTACAGATTGAAGGGGTTTCGGCGCCGGCTACCGCCGCCTACAGAGGCGCCTACCCGCAGGACCCGCTCCTGGAGTCCGCCCGGCAGCTCCTAGCGGAACACACGCACATTTCAACCTCTTTCCTGCAGCGCAAGCTGCGCATCGGCTACCCCCGGGCCGCCCGCATCATGGAGCAGCTTGAGGAGGAAAGCGAAG
>DUEB01000185.1 GCA_011176655.1 Dehalococcoidia bacterium
CGGTGGCATGGAGGTAATCTCCCCCGAGGCGGTGTTACGTCAGTATATGGGCGGCGGCACGCCGGAAGAACAGCTCGAGCTGCGGGCGATCATGAAGTTTCGGGCGGCCATGCTCATGGTCATGGACCTAGTCAACGTCCAGAAAGGATCCGCCGAGGCCGATGCCAAACGCATGGAGCCTATCCTGAGACTGATGAAGGAGACCAGGGAAGAGCAGGACGCGGCGGCGCACCGGGCAAAGGAGTCCAACGTGGAGATCGCCGACCGGGCCGCCTACGAGACGGCTACCCAGCTGTCGCAGGTGATTGCCCAGAATAACGCCAAAATAACCGACTCGATAAGCCAGATCCGGCAGGCCATGGGCGGTAAAGAGGAAAATCCGCTCGGCCAGGTATTGAACTCGATGCAGTCCATGCAGCAGATGATGGGGATGTTCGGCATATCTATGCCGGGTATGCCGGGGGCACAGGGCGGAGGGCCGCCAGCGGAGCAGTGGCAGCCGCCGGCGATCACGCACCGTAAACGTAATGAATCACAAGGAGGAGAGGAAAATGTTTGATCAGCTACAGAACATGATGGCCACCCCACAGGCTCGTGAGATGATGTTCAATATGATCGCCCGGGAGGTGGCCAAGGCGCCGCCGGAGAGGAAAGAAGCTTTGTCCCGGGTTACGGTCACTCTGGAGAGGACGGAAAGGGGCATGCACCTGGATGTCAGCCGTTCCGACGACCCACAGGTCGAGGAAGTGGTCAGTGGGGCCATTGAAAACTGGACCGACATGCTGTCCCGCGGCTTCCAGTCGATGGGATTCAGAGTGGAGATAGTGGAGTGATGAACCAGCCTATCGTGCCGGCAAACACGGGCGATATCCTGTATTTCATGCGCGTGCTGCTGTTCATCGCACTCTTGGGTATGGGATATGATCTGAGCCGGCCGACGCCTGCCAAAGGTAAGGAGCATGACCTGTTGCTGCCTGCTACCACCGGAGCAGTTTCGGGAGACAAGGACTGGGCAGGCCTTCCCCAGTGGCAGAAAAAGGCTTCCGAGAAGGCGGTAATAAGCTACGCCGCTGCCCAGGAAAAGAAGTGGCGTCGCTGGAACGAAGCCATGTTCGAGAGGTCAAGCTGATGCCGATCAAGGTAGAGCGAATCCTGTTCCGGGTAGGCGAGGGCAGCTTGGCCGTCACCCTGCCCAAGGCGTGGGTAATCTACAACCGCCTCAAGCCCGGTGACAAGGTCGAGGTTATTGTCAATGACGGCGTGACAGTCCATATCAAGAAGAAGCCCGGAGCAGGGGACGAGGCTGAAAGTTAGCACCGGCGTATATACGCACGTAATAGCTTGACAGCCGCGGGACACTGATATACGCTTGAACCGTAAGCCCTGAGAGCTTAGCTGGTAAAGACCGGCTCTCAGGGCTTTTTTTATCAGCGGCTCTCGGGCTACAAGAAAAGGGGTTAGCAATCTGGACCGGAAGGGTTCAAGGCTGACCCCTTTTCCTTTTCGGCCAGGTTGCTTCTCCCCTTTAAAGCCCGGCCGCGACCGGGTAAAGACTAATGAGGAGGTGCCCATATGGGTAAGTACGCAAGCTGGTCTGAATTTGAGAAAAACGTCCCCATCACCTACCAGGAGAGAGCCACTCCCGAGGCATTCCGCACCGGAATGAACGGCATTGCCCCCAGCGGGATGAAGGTCAAGGAAGGCCGCGTCGACCACTACCGCGACGGTGTCGATGGTAAGGGTGAAATCGTGGTCTCCGGCTACAGACGCGCCATGTTTGAATAGCGTCCTCACCGCCTGGCGTCATCCTCAAGGGTACCGCCTTTTATCGATTTGCCGCCGTCGCGGCGGCGGTAAATCGAACCTCTTCCCAGGAATGACATCGGGCATAAAGGAAGCTTAAGGCAAAGACGAACGAGGAGGTAAGCATGTTCACAGCACAGCAGGTAACCGGTCCGGTAGCTCCCGGGCAATACGGCGCCATGCAGGTAAGCGGCCCCTCGGCCTATTACCCCACGCAGACGACAGACCCGACATCCGGGATGTTCAGCGCCATGATGCCCATGATCATGATGGTGATGATGATGGCCATGATCATGCCCATGATGAAGGGCGTCACCGCCAAAGAGTAAAAAGACAAACCCAAAAACCATAAGGAGGGAATCAACAATGTATAACACACAGCAGTTTGGCGGGCAGCAGGCCCGGCCGCAACAGTACCAGTACGGGACGGTAGCGGGCTCCTACCCGCAGCAGACCGACCAGATGGGGAGCATGTTCAGCTCTATGATGCCGATGATCATGA
>DUEB01000186.1 GCA_011176655.1 Dehalococcoidia bacterium
GGGGTTACCGTCCCGAACTCGCCGTAGGCCGCAGCCTCTTCCTCCCCGACGCTCTCCACGAAGTAGTCATCAATGTAGGGCACACCGGCAACCACGATGATGGCGATGGCCTGTTGCCGGTTCAGGGCCGGTGGATTCATCAGGTTTTCCAGAAGGCCACAGCCAAGGAGGGGCATCGCCAGTAACCCCAGGAGGCTAGCCAGCAGGAACCCTTTCGCCTTACCTTTCAATTTAGTCCCCCTTCCGCAATATAACACCTGAGTCTATATGGTTTATGCTATCAACTCTTCCGGGATGCCCAGAGCCCACTTGCAGACAGGGCAGGTTATGCTTTTAATCAGGTACTTGTCTTTTGCCTGCTGCTCCCGGGGTGTTTCTCTGAATTCCACAGCCAGCTGGCTGACTCTGTCCTTGGTGATGTGAACGAATGTCCCGCATCGGGGACACAGGATATACCGCCTGTCACCTTTAATCAGGATGCCGGTCTCGGGTGCGGGTTCCCTCGGTTCGAGCTGCTTGCTTAGCTGGGAGAGCTCCCTTTCTATCTCGGGGAGCCTGGGGCGGGCTTCGGGCATTTTCCCATCGAGGATGGCTCGCTTCAGGTCATATAGCTCTTCCCAGCGTTTGATGACTTTCTGTCGTTCCGTCTCGGTCTTGCCTTCCAGACCTTCCGGGATGATATCCTCGTATTCCATAGCCACCTCCTCGTTCAAGACGGACGTAAATTCGTGGCACTCATTGAATCTATCTAATCACCTCGGCGCCGATATAGGGCCTGAGGACCTCGGGGATAACGATACTGCCGTCGGCCTGCTGATAGTTTTCCATGACGCTAATGAGCACCCGGGGCAGGGCTAGCCCGGAGCCGTTTAAGGTGTACACGAACTGGGGCCTGGCATCAGAGGCGGGCCGGTAGCGAATGAGAGCCCTCCGGGCCTGGAAATCAGCGCAGTTGGAGCAGGAGCTTACCTCTAACCACTCGTTACAGCCGGGAGCCCACATCTCAATGTCATAGGACTTGGTAGAGGCGAAGCCCAGCTCGGCGGTGCACAGCTCCAGAACCCGGTAGGGTATGGCAAGCCTCTGGCACACCTCTTCGGCGGCGCTCACCATCTTCTCCAGCTCCTCGTTGGCGGTAGCTGGCTCGACGAACTTATAAAGCTCCACTTTATCAAACTGGTGGCCGCGCTTTATGCCCCGCGTGTCCTTACCGGCGCTCATCTTCTCCCGTCGGAAGCAGGCGGTGTAGGCGACGTAATAGATGGGTAAGACCGCCGGCGGGATGATTTCATGGCGGTGGAGGTTGGTGAGGGGCACCTCGGCCGTAGGCACAAACCAGAAGTCGTCCTCCTCGTCGTGATAGAGGTTATCGGCGAACTTGGGCAGATTGCCCGTGCCCGTCATGCACTCCCGCTTGACCATAAACGGCGGATAGATTTCCTGAAAGCCGTGCTCCCTGGTATGCAGGTCGAGCATGAAGGAGATGAGGGCTCGCTGCAGGCGGGCGCCCAGCCCCTTGAGCACGTAAAAGCGGGAGCCGGACAGCTTTACCCCCCGGTCAAAGTCGATGATGCTCAAGGCCTCCCCCAGTTTCCAGTGGGGGGCTGGCTCGAAATCGAAGCTCCTCGGCTCTCCCCAGGTGCGCACCACGACGTTATCCTCTTCGCCGGCGCCCACCGGCACGGTGGCCTGGGGGA
>DUEB01000187.1 GCA_011176655.1 Dehalococcoidia bacterium
CTGCTTAGAAGGCAGCCGCTCTATCCACTGAGCTACAGGGACAGGCACCGCTACTAAAATGTAGCACGAGTCGGTTAAGAGGTCAAGGTTACTCTTGGCATCGTCAGGAAGCGCTTGCGGCGAACATACAGATAGCTGTGATGATGGCCCCGGCGATACATATCCCGGACAGGATACATAGTAGGGCGTGCTTGAAGTCTATATTGGAGATAGAAGCCACCAGCGAGCCAGTCCAGGCACCGGTCACCGGAAGTGGCACGGCCACGAGCATCACCAGCCCGAGCTTTTTGTACCTCTCAACAACCTGACCCCGACGGAGAGCCAGTTCGTCAAGCCAGTTGAACCACCGTTTCAGGATGCCTATCTTGCTTAGGCGCTGGGAAATAGTCCCGAAGAACAGCAGGAGCAGGGGGACCGGGATAAGGTTGCCGATGATAGCTAGTAACAGAGCATACTGCCAGGGGAGGTGAAGAATATTGATGGCTATCGGCAGTGCCCCCCGGAGTTCGAGTATCGGTAGGATAGAGATGGCGATGACTATCAGCTCCCTGGGAAGTCCCAGGCTGGAGACGGTGTCGAAAACGTTAGCGAAGACCACTTCTCTCTCCGGCGTGCCCCCAAACCCGTTGGGCCCGTTTTTGGACTACTGGCAATACATATAGCAAGTAAGTGCTAATCTGTCAAGTGTTTAGGGCGAGTCTCGTTATGCCTGCTCCGGTAGCGGGCTATCCAGCCGAACCGAGCCGGATTTCTCGGCGACGTCTTGTCCCAGGAGTGCCAGTAGTCGCCAAGAGGCGGTGTCTCAGGTATCGTTCTGTCCTATTTCTACCAGTTTGCTGTTGGGGGAATAATGTTGTAGACTTCTCTATAAGGTGAGGCTGATATGACCGTGGGGGAAAAGGTGATCAAGTTAACGGTCAGAGATATTAAAGTTGGTGGTAAGAGGGTCCTGGTAAGGGTGGACTTCAATGTTCCCCTCGATGAAGAAACCGGGGCTATTATGGATGACAGCCGTATCAGGGCGGCACTGCCGACGATTGAGTACCTTATCGGGGGGGGAGCCAGAGTTATTCTCTGCTCTCACCTTGGTCGTCCCAAGGGTAGGGTAGTGGAGGGGCTGCGTCTGGCGGTCGTTGCCCGACGATTAGCCAAGATTCTCGGGCAGCCGGTAGAGACCGCCCGGGACTGTATCGGCCCTGAGGCTGCGACGGCGGTGGCCGGGCTGAAGGAGGGGGGCGTTTTACTTTTAGAGAATGTCCGCTTCCATCCGGAAGAGGAGAAAAACGATGCCGCTTTTGCTCAGGCCCTGGCTAAACTGGCTGACATCTATGTCAACGATGCCTTCGGCACCGCCCATCGGGCTCATGCCTCGGTGGTTGGCATTGCCCGGTACCTGCCGGCGGTATCGGGGCTTCTTCTTGAGCAGGAGATGATAAACCTGGGTCGTATTCTTGAAGACCCGCCCCGCCCACTGGCGGCGCTGCTGGGTGGGGCCAAGGTAAGCGATAAGGTCAGCATGATAGAGAACATCATGGATAAGGTGGACTATATTCTGGTTGGGGGTGGTATGGCGGCTACCTTCTTAAAGGCTAAATCTTACTGTATCGGTCAGTCGCTGATTGAGGCTGATAGGGTGGCTACTGCGGCTGAGCTGGTGGCCAGGGCCTCCCGGAGCGGCGTAGCCTTACTGCTGCCGCTTGATGTGGTAGTTGCCGGCGAGCTTACCCCCGAGGCTGAGGGCGAGGTGGTCTCTATCGAGAGTATCCCTGAGGATAAGAGGATTGTGGACATAGGTCCCGAGACTATCAAGAGTTTCCAGGGGTCATTAATGAAGTGTAAAGCTGTTTTCTGGAACGGCCCGATGGGTATCTACGAGCTACCCCAGTTTGCCGAGGGGACGAAGGCCCTGGCCCGGTTTATGGCTACCCTTGAGGCGACTACGGTTATCGGCGGTGGTTCTACAGCCGACGCTGTGGCTGATATGGGACTTGCCGGCCACATGACCTTCGTCTCTACCGGGGGTGGTGCCTCACTTGATTTCTTGAGTGGCAAGGTGTTACCTGGTATTGAAGTGCTACCGGATAAGGAGTCTTAGCCGTGGACAGCCTGGAGTTGATGAAGGTTCTCAGTCAGCCTTCGCCGGGTAAGATTATCCTCCTGGTTCTTGACGGCCTGGGTGGCTTACCTCACCCCGAGACTGGTAAAACGGAGCTGGAGACGGCCCGGACGCCTAACCTCGATGGTCTGGTTGCTAAGGGCGTGTGCGGTCTAGCTGAGCTGGTGGGCCCGGGGATAACGCCGGGTAGCGGGGCAGGACACCTGGCCCTCTTTGGTTATGACCCGCTGACATTTACCATCGGTCGCGGGGTACTGGAGGCGGTCGGCATAGACCTTAAACTTGAGCCGGGAGATATCGCCGCCCGGGGAAACTTCGCTACCATTGACCAGTCTGGCCTGGTTACTGACCGCCGCGCCGGGCGTATCTCGAATGAAAAATGCGCTACGCTGTGCCGCTTAATTGACGGCATGGTAATCAATAAAGTTAAAGCCCTGGTGCGTCCCGTCAGGGAGCACCGCTTTGTTGTCGTCTTCAGGGGCAGCGGGCTCAGTGCCGGGGTCACCGACTCCGACCCGCAGCAGACCGGAGTGGCCTCGAAGGTGGTAAACGCCCTTCAGCCGAAGGCGGCTAGCCTGGCGGGCGTGGCTAATGAGTTCATCGCCCGGGCGCAGCAGACCCTGGCCGAGCAACACCCGGCCAACACGGTTCTCCTGCGCGGCTTCTCGCAGCGGCCCGAGCTTCCTGCCATGGGTGAGATTTACAAACTAAAGCTGGCAGCGATTGCGGTTTACCCTATGTACCGGGGACTGGCCCGGCTGGTAGGCATGGAGATTCTCAAGACGGGCAACAGTCTCGAAGACGAGTTTGCGACCCTGAAACAGAACTACGGCGGCTACGATTTCTTCTTTTTGCATGTGAAGTGGAGCGATAGCGCCGGTGAGGATGGTGACTTTGAGCGTAAGGTCAGGGTTATCGAGGAGTTCGATAGAGCCCTGCCCGGCGTGATGGAGCTTGGGCCTGAGGTCATGGTCATTACCGGTGACCACTCAACCCCGGCGGTTCTCAAGAGCCATAGCTGGCACCCGGTACCCGTTCTCCTTTGTTCCCGGTGGTGCCGCCCCGATGGTGTCCGCCAGTTCTCTGAGTCGGCCTGCCTTGGTGGCGGCTTGGGGCATTTCCCGGCTACCCGGATTATGCCTCTGGCCATGGCACACGCCCTGAAATTAGCCAAATTCGGTGCTTAGGAGGTTAGCATGCGCGTCCCGATGATTGCCGGTAACTGGAAGATGAATACCACAGTAGCTCAGGCCCTGGCGCTGGTTAGTGAAATGCACAGCGGCATTCATGCTGCCGCCAATGTTGAGCGGGTGGTGTGCCCGGCCGGTATCTGTCTCGGCGACCTTGAGGCGGGGCTTGAAGCCATCGCTAATGTTGACAAGGTGATCTGCCCCCCCTTCGTCTCCCTGGCTCCGGTGAGGGAGATAATCAAGGGGAGCTCGATAAGGCTGGGGGCCCAGAACCTGTATTTTGAAGAAAAAGGCGCCTATACCGGGGAGATTTCGCCGCTGATGCTGGCTGAGTTGTGTGAGTTCGTCATCCTGGGCCACTCGGAGCGCCGGCAGTATTTTAGCGAGACTAACGAGATTGTCAATAAGAAGATTAAGGCGGCCCAGAAGGTCGGCTTGAAGCCCATTCTGTGCGTCGGGGAGAGGTTGGAGGATAACGAGGCAGGGCGGACTGAAGAGGTCGTCGCCGAGCAGCTTACCCTGTCCCTGGCCGGTATCGACTCCCTTAAAGGGCTGACGGTTGCCTACGAGCCGGTGTGGGCGATTGGCACCGGCCGGGCGGCTACCGGTAAGCAGGCGAATGAGACCATCGGCTTTATTCGACATAGCCTGAGCCGGTTATATACTGAGGCAGTGGCCGGGGAGGTGCGTATTCTCTACGGTGGCAGCGTCACTGCGGACAATACCGCTGAGTTCATGGGGCAGCCTGAGATAGACGGCGCTCTGGTCGGGGGCGCCAGCCTGAAGGCAGACCAGTTCATCAGCATCACCAAACAGGCTTCGGAGATTAAAAGTTCTGGGTGATATGAAACATCTGGTAGCCGTAGTCGGGCCCACGGCGATAGGTAAAAGCCGGCTGGCGATAAAGCTGGCTCAGGCCTTGGGTGGGGAGATAGTAAGCGCTGATAGCCGGCAGGTATACCGTTTTATGGATATCGGCACGGCTAAACCCGGCCCCGAGGAGCTGTCCCTTGTTCCCCATCACCTGATAAGCATTATAAACCCTGACGATGATTTCGGCCTGGCGCAATATCATAATCTGGCTTACCAGGCGATTGGTGACATTCAGGGGCGCCATAGATTGCCCTTGCTGGTCGGTGGCAGCGGGCAGTATATCTGGTCGCTGGTGGAGGGCTGGCAGATACCCCGGGTAGCCCCCGACCACAAGCTGAGACGCAGCCTGGAGGATAGGGCGGCGGCTGGAGGCGGGGCTGAGCTCTATCAGGAGCTTACAGAGGTTGACCCGGTGGCGGCGCAGCGGATTAGTCCTCAGAACGTGCGCCGTGTTATTCGGGCGCTTGAGGTCTACCGGAGCCTGGGGGTTCCCTTTTCTCAGCTTAAACGTAAGCAGAAGCCGCCCTTCAGGACATTGATTATCGGTTTGACGGCGCCTAGAGAAGAGCTATATCGTAGAGTAGATTTGAGGGTTGACGATATGATAGCGCAGGGTCTGGTGGCTGAAGTGGAAGGGCTGTTCAGCATGGGTTACCCCCTCAGCCTGCCCGCCATGTCCGGTATCGGCTATAAGCAGATTGGCCGGTTCCTTAAGGGTGAGCTTGCCTTAGATGCGGCTATCCAGCAGATAAAATCGGAGACCCACCGCTTTGTCAGGCACCAGTATGCCTGGTTTCAGTTAAAGGACACTAGAATCAGGTGGTTTGATATCGGTGGCGAGGGGGTGGAGCGGGAAATCCCGGATTCAGTGACTCAGTTTACGGGGGCGGCGACAGATGAACTTTGCCAAGCTTCAGGGCGCCGGGAATGACTTTGTCCTGGTAGAGACCGGTGATGTAGGGCGTAAATGGGCGCGGGTGGCGGTGGCTGTCTGTAACCGGCGCTTCGGTGTCGGGGCTGACGGCCTATTGTTACTGCTCCCCTCAGAGGTGGCGGATGTCGGGATGCGTATCTTCAACGCCGACGGGTCTGAGGCGGAAGCCTGTGGAAACGGGCTGCGCTGCCTGGTGCGGTATGCCCTGGATAGGGGACTGGTGGCGGGCAGGGGAGATAGAGAGGTCTCGATTGAGACAGTAGCCGGGATAAGAAGCGCCCGCATTCGGGGGGAATCAGGCGGGTCGCCGGAAATCCAGGTTAGCCTGGGAGCGCCCAGATTTAAAGCCGAGGATATCCCGGTTTCGGTGGGGATTAGCGCCGGTCTAGTTGACATAAAGTCAATGCTGAGCTATACTGTTACCGTAGAAAGTAAGGAGCTGGGGCTCAATCTCGTCTCCATGGGAAACCCGCACGCTGTCCATTTCTTGAAGCAGTCGGTGGCTGATTTCCCCTTAGCGCAGCTGGGGCCCGGGGTGGAGCACCACGAAATATTCCCCCAGCGGGCCAACTTTGAGGTCGCCCGGGTGCTGAGCCGGGAAGAGATAGAAGCCCGGGTGTGGGAAAGAGGGGTGGGGGAGACCCTGGCCTGCGGCAGCGGGGC
>DUEB01000188.1 GCA_011176655.1 Dehalococcoidia bacterium
CGCCGCCGGAGATGTGGTGAGTTTATCCTCAGAGGCGGGAGAGAAGGTGGGTAAGGTGACCGCCAAAGAAACGGTACCGCTCGGACACAAGCTGGCTTTGAGCGATATCAGCCGGGGAGATAAAGTTCTGAAATACGGGGAAGTTATTGGCCTGGCTACCCAGCCAATCGGCAAGGGACACTATGTCCATGTCCACAATGTGGAAAGTGCCCTGCTCCCTCCCCAGAAAGAGGTGAAGTGATGGAGTTTCTAGGCTATGAGAGACCTGATGGTTCGGCGGGCGTGCGCAACCATGTGGCTGTGCTCTCAAGTGGCCGGTGCGCCAACGGAATAGCCGCCCAAATCGCCGACGCCGTCACTGGTGCAACGGCCATCCTGCACACTTACCCCTGCCCTCGACTTAAGGAGGATAACGACCGCGCGCTAATGACTCTCTCCGGCATCGGCAGCAACCCTAATGTAGCTTCAGTGGTCCTGGTCGGCATTGGCTGTGAGAACCCGCCACCAGATCAGATTGCCGAGGAGATCGCCAAAGCAAAGAAGCCGATTGAGATCCTTACCATCCAGAAAAGCAAGGGCTACTCGGACCTGCTTGATAGAGGGCTAGCGGTGACCCGCCACTTTATGGCGGAGGCCTCGGCCATGCGGCGAAAACCGTTCCCGCTGAGCTACCTGACGCTCGGGGTAAAATGTGGTGGCTCCGCGGCTATCTCCGGCATCGTTGGCAATCCTGTCACAGGGCGGGTCTTTGACCGATTGGTTGAGGAAGGAGGCACCGCCGTCTTCTCCGAGACGACCGAGGTCATCGGGGCAACTCACCTTTTGGCCAAGCGGGCGGTAAATAAGGAGGTGGCCAGGGGGCTGGAGAAGATGGTGGAGCGGATGGAGGGTGTGATTAAGGCCTGCGGCGGAGATGTCAGGGGCTCGCAGCCCACCCGGGGCAATATTGCCGAAGGGCTTACCACCATTGAGGAGAAATCTCTGGGTGCTTTTGCCAAAACGGGAACTTCCCCGCTTCAGGGGGTGCTGGAGTACGCGGAAAAGCCGAAAGGCAAAGGGCTTTACTTCATGGACGGCTCGGCCATGACCAGTGAGCTGATCGCAGGAGAGGCCGCCGCAGGTATCCACATCCACATCTACAATGTGGGTGGTGGGCTCTCTTCGAGCTTCCGCTGCCCGCCCGGTTGGACCGGACAGATTCCAATACTCCCGCAGATATCCGTGGTGAGCAAACCGAGCAACCCGCCTGATAGCCAGGAAAAGGAGTTCTTCGATATCTTCGCCGATGGCATCATCGCCGGCACCGAGTCAATTTACCAAGCGGCTGACCGTCTCTTTGATGAGGTTATCGCGGTTGCCTCAGGCAAGCTTACTAGGCGGGAGATGTGCTCCAGCTACCGTGAGCCAATCGTGATGTATGTCACCGGCCCCATCCTGTAAGAG
>DUEB01000189.1 GCA_011176655.1 Dehalococcoidia bacterium
CCGCCCCGTGGTCAGCGGGTAGTAGAGTATCGTCCTGATAATCTGGTTCGGGTCAATGATGAAGACGCAGCGCACCGTCTCGGTTTTGCTCTGCCCGGGATGAACCATACCGTAGGCAGTAGAAACCTCCCGACTGAGGTCGGCGATAATGGGGAACGGAATCTTGACCCCGGTCTTCTCCTCTATATTACGTACCCAGGCGATGTGGGATGAAACGCTGTCAATACTCAAACCCAGAAGCTCGGCGCCTCTCTTTTGCAGTTCGGGGTAGATTTCGGCGAAGGCGATAAACTCGGTAGTACATACCGGCGTGAAATCTGCCGGATGCGAAAAGAGAACCAGCCAGCTCCCTTTAAAGTCCTCCAGCTTGACCGTAACGTGGGTGGTCACCGCCGTAAAGTCCGGCGCTGGCTCCCCCAAACGTGGCAGACTAACGGCCTCTTCTTTTACTTCCTCCATGATAAGCCTCCTTTAACTTTGTTCCTCCTGACTTGGGTCTTAAAATACAGTCTTCTAACCGGATTTCCACAAGCCGTGGATATTGCAGTATTCTCGGGCAGCTACCTTTTTAGACCTGACGTCAAACTCCGCCTCCGGCTTATTCCCCGGCCTCAAGAACTGGCGGCAGCCATCGTCATCGGTAATCACCTCAATCCACTCAATGTAGTGCTTCTCCTCCATGGGGTGGGGAACATCGCCAACCTTGACCTTTACTCCTGCGTCACCCGCCTCTATCACCGGGACGTGCTTTTCCTTGCCGACATCGGCGGTCTTCGCCTGGAGCAGCTCCATGGGTTGGCCGCAGCAGACCAGCTCCCCCTCCCCGGCATGCAATACCTCAACAATGTTGCCACAAACGTTGCACCTATAAATCTGTTTTTGAGCTGTCATCTGTCACCTCCTTTTTGCTTTTTCTCCCTTGCGCTACTGATTATAGAGACCAAGAAAGAGCGGCTTTCCCTCATCCATCCAGCAGCCTTTTTTCACCCTCAATCGCCTTAATACCGACGATATCCTGAGCTGCCTCCAGGGTTCCCAGATAGCAGCCGCTCTCGTCCCGCACCGCAAAATACCGGATATACAGCTTCATCCCTTTGTGGTCTATCCAGAACTCCGCCGAATCACGCTTACCGCTCTTAAAATCAGAAATTATCTGGTTCACCTTGTCCAGGCTGTGTTTGGGGTGGCAGTCCCGGACCGATTTCCCCAGCACCGCCCGCGGCCTCTTAAAAACCCTGGTCTCGTGCCTGTTCCAGAATTTGACTAAATCATTCCCGTCAACGAAGGAGATATCCAGCGGTATCGCCTCCAGTATCCCGGCTAACTGTTCCTGACTCAGGTTCTCCATCATCGGCATCGCCTTTACTCCTCCACTTTCTCAAAATCGCTCTTAGCCGCCCCACACACGGGACATACCCAGTCATCCGGGAGCTCCTCAAACGGCGTCCCGGGGGCAATACCGTTATCCGGGTCGCCCACCTTAGGGTCATAGATATAGCCACACACGGTACACTCGTATTTTGCCATCCTTTACTACCTCCTTTTCTCTTCAATATAGACCGGGGCAGTTTTAGGCGTAGTGCCGCGCTTAACCTGATGATAGTATTCGTAGGTCATGCACTCTTCTTCAGAGAGGACATCCGCCGCTACCAGCTCGCCGATGAAAATAGTGTGCGTGCCCACGCTAACCTCCTTGACCAGCCTTGCCTCCAGATAGGCGACGGCATTTTCCAGCACCACCGGCGCCTCAGTCTCACCCATCTTATAGTTAACACCGCTGAGCTTATCGATGTCCCGACCTGACTTAAAACCAAAACGACCAATAAAAGAAAGGGGAGTCGACTTACAGAGCACGGAAGCCGTGAAGGCCCGGCTTTCATGGATAAACTGGTGGGTGAGGTTGTCCTTGTTGATGCTCACGGCGATTATGGGCGGCTCCGAGGCCACCTGGAACACCGTGTTCGCAATCTGAGCGTTGAGCCGGTCTCCCTTTCTTGAGCCGACGATATAGAGACCGTAACTCAGCCTGTGTAACGCCTTGAGATTCATTCTTGTCACCCTCCTTATGCCATAGAGGTCTGACAGTCCCGACACAAGCCGCGAAATTCCAGGATATGATGGGAAACCCTAAAGCCGGTCTTCTTAGCCACTCTCTCGTTTCTTTCCAGGTCCACCGGCTCATTAACATCGAAAACCCGGCCACACTGCTCACACCGGAAGTGATAGTGGCTTCGGGTGTCACCGTCGAAACGACTCAGGCTGCCCGCCAGGTCTAGCTCCAGAATCTCCGCTTCGTCTCTGAGCAGTCTCAGGTTCCGATAGACTGTCCCCAGACTGATATTAGGTATCTCCTTTCTCACCGCCTCATAGATATGATATGCGGTGGGATGAGACGACGTCTTCCTCAGGAAATCTAGAATTGCTTCCCTCTGCTTTGACCTTCTCAACACCAGATAAACCCAAACGTCCTAATCGTTAATCAATAATGATAATTATTACTATAATAGGGCAACCCACCACACCTGTCAAGCCCCGAACTCAGGGCTGATATCTTTTCTGCTATCTCCAGCTCACATAAGCTCCTTCTCGCTGGCTTCAATCGCCCGCTCCAGCTCGGCGCTTAGCATCGAGGGCAATCCTTCGATATCCACCCGGATAAAGCCCCTGACGATAGTCGCCGTCGCCTCGGTCCGGGTCAGACCCCGGGACATGAGATACTCCACCTCTTCCTCGGCAATCTTGCCTACCGCCGCCTCATGAGACAGGTCAATGCCCGCCAGGTTGCCCTTAAGCTCGGGGATGGCGTGAATCATGCCGCCGCCCTGCAGAATGAGCCCGCGGCACTCCAGATGCCCCTTTACCTCGGGGGCGCTACCCTCGATATAACCCCGGGCGATGATATTGCCGCCGGTGGTTATCGCCCGGCTGATGATTTCCGTCCGGGCCCCCTTAGCCTCAAGCAGTGCCCGCGCCCCCACATCCAGCGATGACCCCTCGGCAGCCACCAGGATACTGTTGTACCTGACCGTGGCCCTCTCAC
>DUEB01000019.1 GCA_011176655.1 Dehalococcoidia bacterium
CCTACGCGGGCTCCAGTTCTTCCTCGGCTACCGTGACCACGGTATCACGACCACTAAGACGAATCTTGTAAATATAGGCGTCTTCAGGCAGATGGTCTTTGTAATACAGAACGTGGAATTGCCCCAGGTAGAAGGAATCCAGGACTAAGCCTTCTTCACCCACATATTTTTCGTTGTGAGCATACTTCATGTGGCCGTGCTGGTCTTTGACAGAAACAACCGTTACTCTTTGACCCTTCGCATATTTCGGCTTCATGGCAGCCACCCCTGTCAGACTACTCCTGTCGTCCCCGGCTCAGGTTCCGTCGGCCATCTGAATATCCAGGAGATTATCAACGGCAGACCGTGTAAACTCTCCCTCTTTGGTTAGATTAAGGACGTCCTTGGCGTACCGTTCCGCCATGCGGCGAGCGTACTCATAGTCACAATCAAGGGCATCCAGGGTTATTCTGGTAACATAGTCCGGGGGCATGTCAGGGTACCCCGCCGGGAGTCCCATACCCGCCTCAGCCAGCCTCTTAGCAGGCTCTAACCGCCCCGTGAGACCCTTGGCATTGGCGACCGCAAGCTTATAGAGCGTGCTCAGGGCAAGATACCACCCCGGGCTCTGTGGCTCTAACCTTACCGCCTTGAGAAGGGCTCCCTCCGCATCTCCGGCCCGGCCCGACTGCATATACGCCAGACCGAGGTGCCCCCAGCCGGCAGCAAAATCCGGGTACTTGCTTACCGCACGCTCCATAGCCTTGCTGACCCGCTCCGGGTGGCTTTCAACCTCGTCCCAGGCACTTATCAGCTTAGAAAGCTCACGCAGGGACGGCTGCGACCTCTTGCCTGTCAATAGTCCTCCCCCCTTGGGTAACCGAGCCACTGGCTCTTTATCCGCCCAGCGTGGTAATACTCTAGTGCTAAGCCGGGGAATTGTCAATACCCCAAGATGTGGTAAAATCCAAACAGCGGTAACCCGGTAAGGAGGCCCAATGGGTGAAATTCTGGTCGGCACCTGCTCCTGGACCGATGCCACGTTGATTGAAAGCGGCCGCTTTTACCCCAGCGAGGCGCGTTCCGCCGAGGCACGCCTGCGCTACTATGCCAGCCAGTTCCGAATCGTCGAGGTTGACAGTTCTTACTACGCCCTGCCCAGCGAGATGGTAAGCCGCCTGTGGGTAGAGAGGACAGCCGACGGTTTCATATTTGATGTCAAGGCGTTCCGCCTCTTCACCCAGCACCCAACCCCACCCTCCACCCTGCCGCGAGACATAAGGGAGGCACTCCCCGCGGAGCTACAGGGGAAGGCGGCTATCTACCAGCGCGACATCCCCCCCGAGCTGGTAGCCGAGCTGTGGCGCCGCTTCGAGCAGGCCCTGCTGCCCCTGGACAGCGCCGGCAAGCTGGGCGTGGTGCTCTTCCAGTTTCCCCCCTGGTTCTACCCCGGTAACGAGACGCGGGAGTACATGATGGCCTGTAGCAACAGACTGGGACAATACATGATTGCCATCGAGTTCCGCCACAACGCCTGGCTAGATAACAGGAATATCGAGAAGACCCTGGGATTCCTGCGCGACCACAATCTGGCTTTCGTCTGTGTTGACGAGCCCCAGGGCTTCCGGTCAAGCGTAGCGCCGATTGCCGAAGCCACTGCGGACATCGGGCTCGTCCGCTTTCACGGGAGAAACCGTGATACCTGGGAGAAAAGAGGGGTCAGTGTTTCGGAGCGGTTTAACTACCTGTATACCGAGGAAGAGCTCCGCGGCTGGGCAGCGAAGCTCAAGGGGCTGGCCACAAAGACACGCCAGCTCCACGTCCTCTTCAACAACTGTCATCAGGATAAAGCGGTGGCTAACGCCCGTCAGATGGTGCTGATGCTTGACTGAGGGCAAGGCAAGGCACTATAGTGAGACAATGCAGCCAGCACCGGTGACAATCGGCGTCATCTCAGATACCCATGCCAGGGCCCTCGGTGATATTCCAGCCCCGGTGCTAACGGCTCTGGCCGGGGTAGACCTTATCGTTCATGCCGGAGACTTCACGGAAAGGGCTGTGCTCGAGGGGCTGAGGACCCTGGGCGAGGTAAAAGCCGTCTGCGGCAACATGGACTCGGCGGAGCTCAAGGGAATGTTGCCCCGGCAGGACCTATTCGTGGTCGGCGGTAAGAGGGTCGGGCTTATCCACGGTTCGGGAGCACCCTGGGGGATAACCAATAGAGTAAGAGACGCCTTTCACGACGCGGACATTATTATTTTCGGTCATTCCCACCAGGCCTGTAATAGGTTCCTCAGGGGCAGCCTGCTCTTTAACCCGGGACGGGCCAGAGACTCCTTCGGGATACTTGAAATCGGCGACGAGATAAAGGCTGAGATAATGCCAGTCTAGATACCCCTGAGGACTCTACTCGCCATACCCAGCCGCCCTCATACTTCGTGCGAGCCGAAAATAAAGTCCAGGTCGCTCTCTAGGGCGCTCAAGCTTTCCGGCGGGAAAAGCTGCTCATCGATATCAAACATGGCTCTCGTCTCGCCTCTGGTTGAGCCCACGATATGCACCCGGAGGCACTCCTTGGCCTGTTTGCCCGGCTTACCTTTCACGCGAAACGCCAGCGTAGCACGCGTCACAAATGATGACGTATTCTCCGGTAACATGTACGTCTCCAGTTTTGCCTCGGCGGCAACCGTCCCCTGCTTCACCACCAGGTCTCTTATTTCATCGTAAAGCAGCTCGGGATTCACGTTCTGGTAGGTCTTTCTAATCTGCACTTTGGTCTCCTTACTGTTAACATCTATCGCCCGATAATATATAATAACCCCAAATAATACTTTTGTCACCTTGCAGAAGGCCGGCGGACTCAGCCTCACCGTAACGGGCCTGATTTGCTGAAAAACGAAGGGTATGCTATACTATTTAACGGCTAGAAAGGAGCCTGAGCTTGGTAGAGACAGTTACCATCAAGCAGCTTTTGGAAGCTGGGGCGCACTTTGGACACCAGACAAGTCGCTGGCACCCTCGCATGAAGAGATACATCTTCACCAAGCGTAATGGTATCCACATTATTGACCTTGAGCAGACCGCCAGTATGCTGGATAAAGCCTGCGACTTTATCAGTCAGGTAGTGGCTCAAGGCGGTAACATCCTCTTCGTGGGCACCAAGAAGCAGGCGCAGGAGTCCATCGAAGAAGAGGCGAAACGGTGTGGCATGTATTACGTCAACCAGCGCTGGCTGGGAGGGACACTGACCAACTTCGCCACTATCCAGAAGCGCATTGACTATCTGGTTCAACTCGAAGACCAGCAGTCCCGGGGCGAGTTCAGCCGTCTCCCCAAGAATGAAGCCCTGAAGCTGGAGCGGGAGATTACGCGCCTCAACCGCCTGATAGGTGGTTTCAAAGAGATGACCAGCCTGCCGGCGGCCCTTTTCATTATCGACATCACCAAGGAGAGAGCGGCCCTGGCGGAAGCCAGGCGTGTCGGCATACCGGTGGTCGCCATCGCCGATACCAACTGCGACCCCACCGATATCGACTACCCGATTCCAACCAACGACGACGCCATCAAGGCCATCAGGCTGGTATGCAGCAAGATGGCCGATGCCGTTATCGAGGGTAAGACAGGAGGCGCCCTGCCCCCGACCGAGGCAGCCCCGGAAGAGACCGGCGGGAAAGCCGAAAACAGCCCGGAACCGATTGTTTTCACCCCTCCTGATGACGAATGAGATAAGGAGGCAGACTTGGAGATTCCCACCACCCAGGTAAAGGAGCTGCGTGATAAATCCGGAGCCGGTGTTATGACCTGCCGCAATGCTCTTCTTGAGGCAGAAGGCGACCCCGAAAGAGCGCTCCAGATTCTGAAGGAAAAGGGTATTCTCAAAGCGCAGAAGAAGGCGGAACGTGCCGCTAATCAGGGGTTGATTGAAGCCTATATCCATACCGGCGGGCGTATCGGCGCCATGGTCGAGGTCAACTGCGAAACCGACTTCGTAGCCCGCACCGACGAATTCAAGGAACTGGCACACAATCTGGCGATGCAGGTAGCCGCCATGCCAGCCCAATTCATCTCCCGGGACGAGGTCTCCGGAGAGAGGGACGACTTAGACCTTGAGACCGCCTGCCTCCTTCTCCAGCCCTACATTAAGGACCCAGGTAAGACTATTCAGGATGTCATTATCGAGACCATCGCCAAGGTGGGCGAGAATATTAAGATAACCAGATTCGCCAGATTCGAACTGGGGAAATAGGTACTAGCGGGATGACCTCCACTAGCTATCAGCGGGTTCTCCTCAAGCTCAGCGGCGAAGCCTTCAGCGGGAAGACCAGATTTGGTATTGACCGCCATACCGTCAACCAGATAGCCCAGCAGATTAAACAGGTAGCCGGGATGGGGGTAGCTACCGCCGTGGTGGTTGGTGGGGGCAACATCTGGCGGGGAGCCGCGGCAGAGCGAAAAGGCATGGACCGGGTCACTGCCGACTATGCCGGCATGCTGGCTACGGTGATTAACGCCCTGGCCCTCCAGGATGCCCTGGAAGAGGCCGGGGTGACTACCAGAACCCAGTCGGCCATAGGTATTGAGCAGGTAGCCGAACCCTACATCAGACGCCGCGCCATCCGTCACTTAGAGAAGGGCCGGGTCGTTATCTTCGCCGGGGGCACCGGTAACCCTTACATGACCACGGACACCGCCGCGGCGCTGCGCGCCATAGAAATCGGAGCCGAGGTGCTCCTCATGACCAAGAATAATGTCGACGGTGTCTATGACGCCGACCCCCGCAAGAACCCCAACGCCAAGAAACTGGAGCGGCTTACTCACCTCGAAGCCCTCAATATGCGCCTCGATGTAATGGACGCTACCGCCCTCTCCCTCTGCCTGGAAAACAGACTGCCCATAGTAGTCTTTGACCTCCAGGCTCCGCGAAGCATCGAGCGCGCCATCAGCGGCGAACATATCGGCACCATGATATCCAGCGAGTAGCAGGATGACTATCGACCTTTTACACAGCACCGAAGAAAAGATGCACACTGCCGTTAGCATCTTAAAGAAGGAGCTGGCCAGCATCCGCACAGGGCATGCTAACCCGGCCCTGGTAGAACACATCAAGGTGGATTATAACGGCCTGCTCATGCCCCTTAACCAGTTGGCCGCTATATCGGCTCCGGCGGCCAGCCTGCTCGTCATCCAGCCCTGGGACAAGAGCAGCTTCTCCAGCATCGAGAAGGCAATCCAGAAGTCTGACCTTGGTCTAAATCCGACCAGCGACGGCAGCATAATCAGAATAAATATCCCGCCCCTCAGTGAAGAGCGGCGTCAGGAACTGGCCAAGGTGGTGCACGGCAGGGTAGAAAAGGAAAAGGTAGTTATTCGCAACCTGAGGCGCGAAACGATGGACGAGCTGAGAAGGCAGGAGAAAGACAAAACGATATCACAAGACGAGCTCAAGCGCGCCTTAGACCAGTTGCAGAAGATAACCGATGTTTTCACGGCCACTGCCGACCAGGTGGGGCGGGATAAGCAAGCCGAACTGAGGGAGGTCTAGTCCAACTCCGGCCACTACTTGCTAGCTTATGATATGGGAGCCCGGGCACCAGATACAGAGGAAGAGAGCCATCTGCCCCGCCACGTAGCCATCATTATGGACGGCAACGGACGCTGGGCGGAAAAGCGGCGGCTGCCCAGAATCGAAGGCCACCTTGCCGGGCTGGAAAGAGCCCGCACCACCATCAGATACTTAAACCACCGGTATCATGTGAAGTACCTGACCCTCTTCGGCTTTTCCACCGAAAACTGGAGCCGCCCCAGCCAAGAAGTCAACGGTATCCTACGTGTCTTTCAGGAGATAATCGACCAAGAGGCCCTGGCATTTCACAAGCTGGGGATTAGACTGCGCCATCTCGGCCGCCGGGAAGAGCTTCCGCCGGCTCTCCAGGAGTCCATCAAGAAGGCTACCCGGCTAACCAGTGACAACACCGGGATGACCTTCAACCTAGCCTTCAACTACGGCGGGCGCACCGAGATTCTGGATGCGGTGCGCCGCATTGTTACCGAGAAAATCCCCCCCCAGAAGATAGACGAAGAGCTATTCGCCAGTTACCTCTACACCGCCGGCACCCACGATGTTGACCTGCTCATCCGCACCGGAGGCGAACTCCGCACCAGCAACTTCCTGACCTGGCAATCGGTCTACAGCGAATACTACTTCACCGATGTCTTCTGGCCCGACTTCGACGAAAAAGAGATTGATAAGGCGCTGCTAGCCTACCGCCGGCGGCAGAGGCGCTTTGGCGGCTTATAACTCAACCGCAGGGCCACCCAGGCGCCGTCTAAACCGGCAAAAAACGCACTATTCCCCGGAATACCGCGAAAACTCACTTGATTATGTCAGGTAATAGGGGTTTAATAGAAAGTCACATGCTTACGAAAAGGGCCATAACCTCCATCTGGTATGTCGCTCTGATATCGGTCATCGTCTGGTTTGGCGGCGAGCCGGGGTTTACCGCACTGACGGTTGTCCTGGGGGTCCTGGCCGCCCTCGAATTCTACCGCATGGTAGCCGCCAGCAAAAGACCACCACTCACCTACTTCGGGCTGGTGTGGACGGCGCTCTTTATCCTCAGCCGTAGTTCAGGGCTCCTCTCCCTCCTGGAGACCCGCTTCAACCCTGAACTAATTACCCCGCTGCTCCTGACCTCGGCGCTGGTGCTGTCTCTCATCGGCCTCTTGGTGCGCCGCCAGAAAGAGGGGGCTTTTACCAGTTGGGTATGGACTATTGCCGGCATCCTCTATATCGGCTGGCTCTTAAGCCACCTGGTCGCATTAAGAGGCCTGGACAGCGGGCGAAACCTGGTATTTCTGGTTCTTTTCGTTACCTGGATTTCCGATACCACCGCCTTCCTCGTCGGCCGGAGGTTCGGACGGCACAAAATGGCTCCGGCTATCAGCCCGGCCAAGACCTGGGAAGGGACTATGGGCGGGGTATGCGGCGCCATCGTGGTGAGCATCCTCTTTTTCACCCCCACCCTTTTCCAGCTACCGCTCGGCTGCGGGCAGGTAATCATCCTGAGCGTGCTGGTCAGTATTCTGGGGCAGGTGGGCGACCTCATCGAGTCCCTGCTCAAGCGAAACCTGGGGGTCAAAGACTCAGGCAGGCTGATGCCGGGGCACGGCGGCGTCCTTGACCGAATCGACAGCCTCATACTGGCTGGCATCGTGGTATACTATTATGCGATATGGGTAATGTAGTTAAGA
>DUEB01000190.1 GCA_011176655.1 Dehalococcoidia bacterium
GCCCGTGGACTATCTATCAGATGTTCGCCTGGGGGATGAGCGGGGTCACCGCCAGCTACCTGAAACGCTTTAACCCCGGGCGCAGGGGACTCATTGCCTTCGGCATAGTCTGGGGTTACCTATTTGGAGCCATAATGAATTTATGGTTCTGGGCAGCCTTCGTCTATCCCCTGACACCAATGACCTTCCTCATATCTCAGCTTAATAGTCTCTGGTTCGATACCGCCCATGCCGTAGCTAACGCCATCTTCATGGGGCTATGGGGTAAGAAAACTATCAGTATCCTGGAAAGGTTTCATAAGAGATTCCAGTGGCAGACGTCCGGGCCGGGAAAGAGGGTGGCTGCCATGCCTAAGGTCGCCCTGCCCTAAAGGGGCTACCGACTTCACTCAGTATCGGGGAAGTATCACCAGCTTCTAAGCAGTCAAGATATCGGCTCCCTAACCGGCCTTACCCCTACACTCCTTACAAAGCCCGCTCATGACCATGTGTTTAAAGCCAGCCTGGAAACCATACTTATCCCTGACCGCCCGCTCAATCGGTAGGAAGACATCTTCAGCGCAATCTACGGTCCGGCCACACCGGCTGCACACTAGGTGATGGTGATGCCCTTCTTCGGCGTGATGGTAGATGGACTGGTCGCCCAGTTCGCTTTTGTAGACGCATCCGGCCTCTTCCAGGAGTTGCAGCGTGCGGTATACGGTTGATTTGTTAACCCCCGGCATCCTGGTCTGGACATAGCCGATGATTTCCTCGGCGGTGAGATGGGCCTCGGTGCCGTGGATAGCATTCACAATCAGCCTCCGCTGAGGCGTTAGCTTCAGTCCCTTTTCCTTGAACATTACCATGCAACTCATAGTTATTGCACCTGGTTGCAATTATAAGCCAGGACGATGTCTCCTGTCAACTGATAACCAGGAGAATATGAAGCCGGGTTACCCGAGCTGCGGCCACTAATTCCGATGGTTGACAATGTGAGAGAGGAAGCACCCGGTTGACGTCCCACTGATATTATGCTTCAATACTGCTAAAACATTCAAGCCGGAATCAACAAAGAAGGGGTTAGCAAGATGAATGGAAAGAGTTTGTCTGCAGCAGCTATCTCTATACTGGCTCTGACGGTAATCCTACTGGTCGGCTGTGCCGGTGGCGAGGTTAGCCTTCCCGGTGCCTCCCCCTCCACCCCCCTGAGTAAAGCCACCATGTGCCAGTCGGTAAATCCACAAACCGGAGAGCCAGTTGAGCCGACCACCTCTTTTGCTACCGACACCGCGGAGATTTTCTGCTCGGTTAAGCTCGCTAACGCCCCATCCGGCACCGAGATAAAGGCAGAGTGGATATTCGTAAAGGGAGAAACCGGAGACGCAGTAGACTACCTGATTGACACCTGGAACACAACCGCCGCAGGCAGCGGCTATATCAGCTTTTCCATAACACGCCCTGAGGGCAACTGGCCGATGGGGGACTACAAAGTGGTTCTATATCTTGACGGTAAGGAAGTAACCAGCGCGCCCTTCAAGATTCAATAGCTAACGGCAGCCGCCCTCTGCCCGCCAGCTTCCCAGCCCTCACCCCGCTGTGGCTGGCTCTGGTCTTAAAAGCTCACCGGAGCCGGGTTCTCAGCGCCATAAAACCCGGCCCCGGCCTCTAAGTCACTAACACTAGTGCTTTGTAACCGTATCTATTCTACTATGCTTACTGAGCCCCGCTCGCTATTACCCGCGCTTATTGACCACGTTGATACCAGCTCTTGAAAGCCGTCGCCTGCAAACCATCGACAACAGCCACGATGGTATCGGCGCCGGTGTTCTTACCCACGTATTCGAAGCTGACCTCGCCATTAACGTCGGTCGTCAGCTCGACCGGAGCCAGGCTGTTGACACCGCTAACGGTGATGGTTACCTTTACGCTGGGTATCGGACTGCCATACTCGTCATATACCGTAACGGTGACTTCATGCTCGGTGCCTACCAAGTTACTAGCCTGAGTAGGTGCGATGCTGATTCTAACCGGCACAGCCGGCTCATAGCACCACCTCTGAGCTCCACCGGGGACATAACCGCAGGATATTCGCTTCCCGCCGCACAGGGTATAACCGAGAGCCCTAGCTTCTCTATCGCTGAGACACTGACATGCCGGGGGACACTCATCCTCGCCTGTCTCGCGATAACAGTACATCGTCCTGCCCGAAGCATCGGTGCCACAGCTTACATCAAGGCACTGCTCCAGGCCCTGCTCCTTCGCCTGCGCCGGTGTCAGCGCCAGACACTCGCAATCCTGGGGACACTGCACCTGGCTCGTCCTCCGGTAGCAATACATCACATTACCAGCCGCATCGGTACCGCAGCTCACGTCAAGGCACTGCTCCAGACCCTGTTCCTTTGCCTGCGCTGGCGTCATAGCCAGACACTGGCAACCCTGGGGACACTCTACTTCGCTTGTCTTCTCGTAACAGTACATCACATTACCAGCCGCATCAGTGCCGCACTCCGTCTCTCTATCATCACACAAGGTCAGACCCCGCTCCTCCGCCTGCGCCGGCGTCAGCGCCAGACACTGGCAACCCTGAGGGCACTCCCCGGCCGGCACCGTATAACAATACATATCATCGCCATCCGAATCGGTGCCACACGGTCTTGTCTCTTCCGGGCAGGTCGCTAAATTCTTTTCCTGCGCCGCCGCCGCAGTCAAGCACTGACACCCCTGCGGGCACCTGACCTGCTCGGTCTGTTCCCCAAAGCAATACCTCAGCGGCATCTGGTGCTCATCGTACTCGCAGATTCGCATCTCGCCGCCGCACCAGGCAGTCAGCCCCGCCTCCAGCGCTTCATTCCTAGTCAGACAGCGGCACCCCTGAGGACACTCAGCCCCCTCCGAAGGGGGTGTATAGGGCAGCGTAGAGGCAGTTGAGGGCGAGAGGTATTCTACATCCAGGCTGAAACCGACCGGGGTGCTGGCGGTATAGACGGCGACGACATCAAGGGGGGCAGAGGCATAGATGACCACAAAGCCCTTAATAAACCGCACCAGAGAAGCCACCGGCACGATATCACTCGTCCGTATCAGGGCTGTGCCTGAATCCTCTTCTACCCCCGGAGTAAGTGCGGTCAGCGTCTGCGGTTGCTGGCCGGTGGTAGTTGGCTCCGGCTCTTCCTCATCGGGCCCGAGAAGGCCGTAAATATCAAGGCAGTCAATCTCAATTGCTTCGTCCGGTCCCAGGACAACCCTGTGGAATTCGGATATCCTGCCCCTGGGTTCGTCCTCACGATTGGCAATCACCGCCTTTTTATAGAGAATGACTCTCCCGTTATGGGGATTGTGAA
>DUEB01000191.1 GCA_011176655.1 Dehalococcoidia bacterium
CCATAGGGGTCTTCAATACCGGGTCTGAGCCGGTAACACCACCGCCACCGGTGGTTGTGGAACCGACACCGGCCCCGATACTGGAGATACCACCGGCGCAACAGATAACCCCGACCTGGATTTACGCCATAATCGGGATTGGCGCGGCGCTGGCGGTCGTGGTGATTGTCCTTATTGTCAGGACCAGGAGGCCCTGATTCTGGCTGAAGGGTAACACCTAACCAGTATGCCAAGAGCCCCCCGATTTCTCGGGGGGCTCTTTTTTGTTGCCACCGTAGCAGAGTTCGGGCTCATGGGCATTGAGCAGACTGAGCTGTGGTTTTCCGTGGCTCCCCGAGTAGGACTCGAACCTACAACCTAGCGGTTAACAGCCGCCCGCTCTACCAATTGAGCTATCGGGGAATGAGTAACTGCCTCGAAATTATACTCCCTTGCCTTTAGAATGACAAGGCAGACCCGGTAATGAGGTTGTCGGTATCATTGTATTAAGGGACTACGGTGGGGATGATTACTGGCTGCCGAGCCTGGATTCGAACCAGGGCTAGAGGATTCAAAGTCCTCTGTGCTACCACTACACAACTCGGCATAGCCGGTGCCAGTCTCAGCTTCGATAGCCTGTGGTGCCGAAGGTCGGACTCGAACCGACACGGAGATTGCTCTCCAACAGTTTTTGAGACTGTCGCGTCTACCACTTCCGCCACTTCGGCATGAGCGGAAGACGAGATTCGAACTCGCGACCTCTTCCTTGGCAAGGAAGCGTTCTACCACTGAACTACTTCCGCTTCTTCATCTGCTGTGTGGCTTGCGTTCTACGGCTGCGCCTTTGCTCTCAACCTAGACCATTTTGAGCCGACTCAAGTCTTACTGGTGCCGAGGCTCAGAATCGAACTGAGGACACGCGGATTTTCAGTCCGCTGCTCTACCAACTGAGCTACCTCGGCACAGAGGTTATTGTAGCTTCTGGCAGGCTTGAGTGTCAACTCTATGCTGCCCACGGCTGGGGCGTTAAGGCTCTCTTCGGGACGTTGCTTCTAGGGTGATTGTTTGGGATTCGGCGGGGGGCTTCAGGCTACGCAGGCTCTGTCGGCTTTGGGGGATGGAACGGGTTTAGGTTTAGCTCAAGGTCGGCGGGGCAGGGTTGCTCACGGGCGTTGAGACCAGAATAGGCCCGGTCTTAATGTTGTCACGACAGCCCTGAAATTATATGTGAGTTCCAGACACAGATGAAACCAATCAGGCTAACCCCAACGATAAGGAGTCTGAATTGCCCTCGGTAGAGCATAAGCGCGGCAATGCCCGAAGAAATACCCAGTTTGAAGGCGATAGACGGGACAAAGCCGAGAGCCAGGACATCCCTCATAAGGAAGTTGACTTCACTGGCACCA
>DUEB01000192.1 GCA_011176655.1 Dehalococcoidia bacterium
AACATGGAGAACATCGACCCGATGGGAATCCACACCGGGGACAGCATCGTGGTCGCCCCCAGCCAGACCCTGACCAACAAAGAGTACCAGATGCTGCGCAGCGCCAGCCTCAAGATTATCCGCGCCCTGGGCATCGAGGGCGGCTGCAACATCCAGTTCGCCCTTGACATCCAGAGCAACCGGTATTACGTCATCGAGGTAAACCCCAGGGTGAGCCGCTCCTCGGCCCTGGCCAGTAAGGCCACCGGCTACCCCATCGCCCGGGTGGCCGCCAAGATAGCCATCGGCAAGAGGCTGGATGAAATCCCCAACGCCGTCACCCAGAAGACGCTGGCTTCCTTTGAGCCGGCCCTGGACTATGTGGTGGTCAAGATTCCCCGCTGGCCGTTCGACAAGTTCGCCTCCGGCGACCGGCTTCTGGGCACCCAGATGAAGGCTACCGGCGAGGTGATGGCTATCGATCGCTCCTTTGAAGCCGCCCTGCAGAAGGCGGTGCGCTCCCTGGAGTTTGGCAAGCGCTCGCTGCTCTGGGAAGACCCCAACTGGGCGCTAAGGGCCAACGTCAGCTCCTACCCCCTGGAAGCCAACGACCTCAGGCTGTGGGCCATCATGGCCGCCCTGAGAAGGGGGATAAGCGTCGAAGAGATATATAAGCGAACCATGATTGACCCCTGGTTCCTGAGCAAGCTGGAGAACATCGTCGGTATGGAAGAGAGGCTCCTCTCCGAACCACTGACCCCGGAGCTACTGCGTGAGGCCAAGCGGCTCGGCTTCTCCGATGAGCAGGTGGCAACGCTAGCCGACCGGCTCCCCGAGCAGGTGAGAGAATTACGCCGTAGCTGGGATATCCGCCCCGTCTACAAGATGGTGGATACCTGTGCCGCCGAGTTTGACGCCGCCACCCCCTACTTCTACAGCAGCTACGAACAGGAGAACGAGGCTCAGGCTTTTAGCGAGCACCGGGCGGTGGTCATTGGCAGCGGCCCCATCCGCATCGGGCAGGGTATTGAGTTCGACTACTGTAGTGTCCACTCCGCCTGGGCGCTGCAAGAGTCCGGTTTTAAGAGCATTATGATAAACTCCAACCCGGAGACCGTTTCCACCGACTTCGATACCAGCGACCGTCTCTACTTTGAAGCCCTGGATGAAGAAAGCCTGCGTGACATCCTGGAGAACGAGAGCCTATCGGGCGACAGTCCCGCACCATCCATCGTCCAGTTCGGCGGCCAGACCGCCATCAACCTGGCCCAGCCCCTGACCCGCAGCGGAATGCCCCTGCTCGGCTCCAGCGCCGAGGTCATTGACCTGGCTGAAGACCGGCGCCGCTTCGAGAACTTCTTGAGCGAGCTGGGCGTCCCCCAGCCACCGGGAGCCGGGGTGACCTCCGTCGATGAAGCCCTCAATATCGCCCAGCTCATCGGCTATCCGGTGCTGGTTCGCCCCAGCTATGTCCTCGGCGGCCGGGCCATGGAAATAGTCCACAACGCCGGCGAACTGCTCCGCTACCTGAAACTGGCTATGGAGCTGGATACGGGACACCCGGTGCTCATTGACAAATACCTGGAGGGGAAAGAGGTCGAGGTCGATGCCATCTGCGACGGGGAGTCCGTCCTTATCCCCGGGATAATGGAGCATATCGAGCGCGCCGGCGTACACAGCGGGGACTCCATGGCCGTCTATCCGGGCCTGAACCTGACGGAGGAAGAGACCGAGACCATCGTTACCTACGCCATCCGCATCGGTCTGGGACTCAAGGTCATCGGTCTGATGAACATCCAGTTTGTTATCATGCCCGACGGCAACGGCCGGTCATCGGTCTACGTGCTGGAGGTGAACCCGCGAGCCAGCCGCACCGTACCCTTTATCTCCAAGGTCACCGGCGTGCCCATGGTCAATATAGCCACCAAGGTCATGCTCGGCAAGAGCCTCAAGGAGCAGGGCTATCAAGCCGGCCTGTGGCCCAGGCAGAAACTGGTGGCCATTAAAGCCCCCGTCTTCTCCATGTCGAAGCTAATCGGCGTCGATACCTATCTCGGCCCGGAGATGAAGTCCACCGGTGAGGTGATGGGGATTGACTACACCTTCGAAGCCGCCCTCGCCAAAGCCCTCATGGCTGCGGGCTCAAACCTGCCTCCGCAGGGAACCATGCTCCTCAGCATCGCCGACCGGGACAAGCCGGAAGCCCTGCCCTTAATCCGCAAGTTCGCCATGGCAGGCTACAAGCTCTACGCCACCGAAGGCACGGCGGCCATGATTGAGGCGGCGGAGCTGCCGGTAAAGATGATTAGCAAGAAGCTGAGTGAGGGCCACCCCAATATCATTGATATTATCGGCGACGGCACAGTGAACGGCATCATCAACACCACCACCGGCGGTCGTATCCCGCTGAAAGACGGTTTTGAAATCCGCCGGGCAGCCGTCGAGAAACACATCCCCTGCTTCACCTCTCTGGATACCGCCCGGGCGGCCCTGGACGCCACCATAAACGGCCAGCAGGTTTACAGCGTCCAGTCACTCCCCGACTACCGAAACAAGGGAGCAAAGTGAAACAGGTAGCGGCCACCGTCACCGAGAGCAGCCAGATTTTACCGGGGACTAGACACCGCTCTGGCCGAAGCATATCAGGTGTCCACCTTATCTGGTTAAGATGCCCCGAAATAGCACAAGAGGCTAAGCCAGGGCAGTTTGTCATGGTGAGCTGCGGGGAAGAATGTGTTTTACCACGCCCGTTCGGTATCCATCAGGCAGACGGCGACAGCATCGCCCTCTTCTTCAACGTATGGGAAGACGCTAAAGGCACACCGTGGCTGGCTCAACGTAAAGCCGGTGATAAGATAGACCTGTTCGGCCCGCTGGGTAACAGCTATACCGTTCACCCCGAATCACACAGATTGCTATTAATAGCTGGCGGTATCGGCCTGGCATCGCTTCGCTTTCTGGTAGACGCCGCCG
>DUEB01000193.1 GCA_011176655.1 Dehalococcoidia bacterium
GCCCGCCTGGTAGCCAACCACATTGACTCCGAACACCACGAACTCATCGTCAGCCTCGGCGACATGCTGGAGGTTCTCCCCGAGGTCATCTACCACCTGGAGAGCTTTGACCCCTCTCTGGTAAGAAGCTCGGTGGCTAACTACCTTATCTCCCGATACGCCCGCGAGCAGGGTATCCAGATACTGCTCTCCGGTGAGGGGGGCGACGAGGTCTTTTGCGGCTATAGATACCTCGCCGGCTACCCTGCCGAGGCTTTGTTTAGTAAACAGATGGAATGCATCGGCCGGCTGCACAATAACGCCGCCCTGCGCCTTGACCGGATGAACATGGCCAACTCGATCCGGGTGGTGACGCCGCTGATTTCGGGAGCGCTGCTCGGCTATGCCCTAGCCATAGCACCCGAGTACAAGCAAATGCCCGACGGGGCTGAGAAAATCGAGAAGTGGATTTTTCGTAAGGCCTACGAGAACCAGCTACCGCAGTCTATAGTATGGCGGCGTAAACAGGAGTTTTCTCAAGGCTCGGGTTCGGCTGACGTCTTAACAGCCCACTTTGAGCAGCAAATCCCGGACCGGGAACTGGCTGAGGCCCAGGCCGCTCAGCCGCTAATCCGCAGCAAGGAGGAGCTCCACTACTTTCGCCTTTTCACCGGGTATTTCGGCACGGGTCATGCCGTGCGCACGGTGGGGCAGTGGCTCTGCCTCTAGCATGAAACCCCTCTGGCCTCTCCCCTGACAGCCAGGTGATGGAGGCGCTTTGAGCACTCAATCCAGCCCGGCAACCTTCGAAGCCAAAAAAACCCCGAAACTGGTTTAGGGGTCGGGGGCCTTTTACTTCAGCCAACCACGGCTAAGCCGCCTAAAAAGACACAGCCGAGCCGCGACTGATTAGGGTTACTTAACCTAATCTAGATATTTGTGCAGCGACTCAGGTACCAGGCTCCGGTCATTGGTTTGAGCCGGGACAACCGGGGGCTGGCCGCTTGCCGCCATGATGGCGTTACCTTCTTCACTCAGCAGATAGTCAATCCAGGCTAAGCCCAGGTCATGCTCAGGGGAGCCACTGGGTATGGTCACCCCGTAAACGATAGCCTTACCCCTTTGTTCGATGGTGGTTCCCGGCTCGGTACCGGCAATCTCCACCACGACGGTATCATAGAAATCGCTATAGGTTTCGTCAGCCAGGTTTATTTGAGGTGGCAGTGACACGTAGTTCAGCCCGTGTTGCGAGGCTACCGAGGTGTACTCAAAGGCATAGTCCAGGTCGCCTGACTCCAGCAAAGCAATCAGGTCAACGGACTTCGGCCGCATGACGTCCCCCTCGGCCTGGTAAAGGGCATCATATAACCCGGAAGAGCTGTAGTGCTCCTCGGCCAGCTGCCAGACCATCAGAGTCCGGTAACCGCAGGGGTCCTGGTCCGGGTCACTACGCCCGTAGGTGACACCGTCTCTCTGCAGCACTTCATACCAGTTATCGCTATTTATCTCAGCGGCGAACTGTGAACTATCGGTGTAGACGATACACATCTGGTTGGTGGCAAAGATAACATACCAGTCGGCATAATCGGGGAACATTAGCTGCGGGATTAAGGTGTAATCGGCTGAGCCGATAACGCCGCACTCCCTCTGGAGTTCGGTAAACTTGCGAATGGTGGTCGCGCTGCCGGCTCCCTCAGATAAGACCTCTACATCGGGGTAAAGCTGATTAAAACCCTCGCTGATTTCCTCAAACGGTATGGTCAGGCTTCCCGCGTGAAATATATGCAGCGTCCCCGATAACTCCGACTCCTGAGCCGGCTGACGGGCACAGCCAACCGTCAGGCTTAAGACCATACTCACTGCCAGGCAAAGACCAATAATGGAAAATCTCTTCATCTGTCTTCCTCCCTAAAGATTATTTGTTTTGGTGTTAAACTTATTCGTATTTCATAGGCACCTCTTTTCTAGAAGATGTTAACAGCCGACGCCTTAAAGGTTATGTAGATTTGCTTACCCACCGACAGTTCCATGGCGTCAAATGAGTTCCTGGTAACAAGGCAGACAAAATCGGGGGGAACCTTTATCGTCAGCAGCAAAGTGGAACCCTTATCGGTAACCCCGGTTATCGTTCCCGAAAATGAGTTACGGGCGCTGGATGGGAAGGGGGCATGGGAGACAATTATGTCTTCGGGGCGGAGGGAAGCATGACACCGGCCGCGGTGCTCGGTGACCACAGCCAGACGTATTCCGTCGACGTCAAACAGGGCATCTTCGTTCTTACAGCTACTAC
>DUEB01000194.1 GCA_011176655.1 Dehalococcoidia bacterium
AGGGCGATGGATGCCTCATTTGTCTCTTCCGCCGTTATGCCGGGGACCTGCTCCTTGAGCAGCCGGGCAACCTCAATACCGACACCATCGTCACTGAGAATCGGGTTGCCAATACCCAGAACCAGAGTGCTCATATCCCGCGCTTCCTTCCTTAACGCTAAAGGGTCACCTCAGACGGCAACGACCTCTTTAATCTCCGGTATCTGCTCTCTAAGTACCCGTTCAATACCGCTCTTCAGGGTTATCGTTGACATCGGGCAGCCAGCACAGGCACCCGTGAGCTTTAGCTTTACCACCCCGTCTTCGGTCACCTCCACCAGCTCGACATCACCACCATCAGCCTGTAAGGCAGGTCTTATCTTGTCCAGGACCGCCGCCACCTTGTCACGCATACTTTGCCTCCTTATCCCGATAATGTTGCATATGTATCAGCTATGGTTTCCGCCAGGGCATCCTTGATAGTCCGGGCCCCGGACGGACAGACGGTAACGCAGACGCCACACCGCTTACACTTGGCATCATCTACTGCCGACTTTAATCTATCTTCAGTGGTCTCCAGCTTGGAGGCACCATAAGGACAAACGGCAACACAGACACCGCAGCCGCTGCATAAGTCCTCATTAACCTCTATCTCCGGTATCTCGGACTGCAGCCCGAGCACAACACAGGCCTTACAGCTCTTACAGGGGCCACAGCAGAGGCACCTTCTGGCCTCCTCGATTACCTCGGCCAGGGTATATTCCTTCTCAAAGGGTTCGAAGTTGAGCCTCTCTGCGGCTGGAGTCCACTTGAGCTCCGGCTGGAGCTTATGCCTGACGCGCTCCGGGATGGAGGCGGTCTCGTACTCCTTTTCCTTCCGGCCGGCCTTCATGTCCTCACCTTTAAGGTAGCGATCGATGGACTCGGCGGCGGTGGCTCCGTCTCTCATCGCTTCTGAGGCAAACCCCACCCGCCGGACATCGCCGCCGATGAAGACCCCCTCCTTGAGGTTGCTCATCAGGGTAACCGGGTCGATATCCAGCCGGCCCTGCTCATTCAGCAAGCCATCGTTCTGGAACAGGGTGCGCTCCGGGCCCTGTCCTATGGTTATCAAGAGCACGTCACCGGCAATGTATATCACATCGCTCCGGTCGCACTGAGGGTTGAACCGGCCGTCCTCGTTGAAGACCGAGGTACACCGGGGACACTTTATCTGGCTGAATTTACCGTCCTTACCGACTATCTCCTCTATACCCCGGGAATAGACTATCTCTATGCCTTCCTCAGTAGCGCCCTCTATCTCCTCATCATCGGCCGGGATGCCGTCCTTGCATGATTTATCGGCGCACTCCAGACAGACTAGGGTAACATCTCCCCCCAACCGGCGCACCGTTCGGGCAACATCGAAGGCGACGTTACCCCCGCCGACGACAATTACCTTCTTACCCTCATAGAACTGAAGGGGAACATTCCCCTGCAGGACTTCATAAAGCAGGTTGAGACCAAACATGACGCCCTCTAGGTCGGCGCTCAGCATCTCCCGCCCGAAGGTAAGGGGTCGCGGGGTAGGGGTACCGCTGGCGACGAATACCGCCCGGTAGCCCTCCTTCTTCAGGTCGTCTATGGTTTGACCACCGTCACCCACCTCGGCACCGAGCCTGACCTCAATATGAGCCACGCGGAGCAGACTACTGATAACCGAATCGATAACCTCCTGCGGCAGGCGGTAGGCCGGGATAAGGCGCATGGCACCACCCAGCTCGGGGTTCCGCTCCAAAATGGTGACCCGGTAGCCCTTCTTGCTCAGCACGTAGGCGCACATTAAGCCCCCGGCACCACCCCCGATCACGGCCACCTTCTCCCCGGTGGGCACCGGGAGGGGCGGCATGGTCTTCAAGTACTTGAGGTACTCCTTGGCCACCAGGCGCATCACCATCCGGCGCCTTACCGCTCCGGTCTCGTCCTTATAGTTACACTCCTTCTCACAGAGCCCACAGATATAGGCGCAGAGCAGCGGGAACAGGGGGCTCTTCTCATAGACCTCGTTCCCGATTTCAATCATGCGCCGCGCCGCTTCCTCCGGGTCGAAGGGGAGCAGAGCAATCATGGTATGATTTCGCTGGATATCGATATCCAAGGGGCACCTTATCTGGCAGGGGGAGAGATATACCTTACCACCTTCCCCGACTACCTCCTCAACCTGAGCCTGCTTATCCGGTGACACATCCTTCGCCATGTAAGCCTCCTAGCTTGCTTCTTTTCAAAATGGGCCTGTCCCCCAGAATCCCCGCCTAACCTCTGCGTAACGTCTTTACCAGGCCCCCTTGAGCATCATACACCTTGACCTCAAGCGGCATTCCTCCGGGAAGGGAGTGCGTAGCACAGGCATGACAGGGGTCATAAGCCCGAAAGGCCATCTCAATCATGTTGAGAATCCCGTCGGGAACCTCTCCGTTCTTAATAAGCGCTTTGGCTGCCTTCTCCACCGACATATTAATCGCCGCCGAGTTATTCTGGGTGGCGACAATCAGATTGACCTTGGTAAG
>DUEB01000195.1 GCA_011176655.1 Dehalococcoidia bacterium
ACCCGGCAGAAGCGGACCGAGGAGATGCTGAGCAAGATTACCGATGGTTCCCCGCTGCCGACCTTTGCCGTCAATAAAGAGCACAGGGTCACCCACTGGAACATTGCCATCGAGTCCCTCTCCGGCATAAAGAAAGGGGAGGTAGTGGGCACGGATAACCAGTGGCGGGCATTCTATAATGAGAAGAGACCGGTTATGGCTGATTTGATTGTGGATGGTGCCTCAGGGGATGAGATTGCCGTATATTATCGGGATAAGGCTAAGAAGTCCTATCTCATTGACGGCGCTTACGAGGCTGAAGACTTCTTTCCCGCTCTCGGTGAGGATGGCCGCTGGCTCCACTTCACGGCGAGTCCTATCAGGGGTGACAGTAGGGAGATAGTCGGCGCCATCGAGACCCTGCGTGATGTTACTGATGAGAGGCTGATGCAGGAGCGCCTGCGCTACTACCTCGGCCAGATTACCAAGGTTCAGGAGGAAGAGCGTAAGCGTATTGCGCGTGAGCTTCATGACGATACCACGCAGGCGCTCTATGCCCTGTCCCGCCATGTTGATAACTTCGCCCGCCATAATAAGAGCCTGGCGCCCGAGGCCACTTCGTTCCTGGGTGAACTGCGCCAGCAGCTGGATGATGCCCTGGACGGGATACGCCGTTTTATTCAGGAATTACGCCCCCCGATGCTGGATGATTTGGGTTTCCTGGCCGCGCTGCGCTGGCAGCTCGGCGACCTGGAGAAGCAGTCCGGGATGGAGACGGTGCTCACCGTGGTCGGTGATGAGCGCCGTTTCTCCGCCGATGTGGAACTGGTAATCTTCCGCATCGTTCAGGAGGCGCTGAGAAATGTCGAGAAACATGCCCAGGCGACCAGGGTTGAGGCCAGGATAGAGTTCGGCGAGGGTAAGACCGAGGTCTCTGTCAGCGATAATGGCCGGGGGTTTGAGGTGGGCGATGACCTGGCCGAGCTGCCGCGTGTCGGCAAGCTGGGTCTGGCCGGGATGGCGGAGCGGGTTCGTCTGCTCGACGGCACCATGAAGATTGAGTCCCGGCCGGGTAAGGGCACCAGGTTGATAGTGAAGGTGCCCATTTAGGACTCCCCGCCCCTGTCTCACTGCGGGCTAGCCGGCGGCTAGCCCAGCTTTGTAAGCTGCTCCCGGAGCTTTTCCAGCCGGTCCCTTCTGGCAGCCAGCTTGCTTCTTTCCCGGTCGATGACGGCGGCGGGTGCTTTACTCAGGAAGTCCCGGTTTTCGAGTCTAGCTTCGAGCCGGGCCAGGTCGGCCTCAACCCGGGCTATCTCGGTCCCCAGACGCTTTCGCTCGGCTTCCAGGTCAAGTATGCTCTCCATGGGTATGGCTACCTCGGCGTCCTTGAGTACCATTACCAGGGTGTTCTCGCCTTGGGGGCGTTCCTGTCGGCGGTCGTGAAGGGTAACCGGTTTAGCTCG
This sequence comes from Dehalococcoidia bacterium, assembly GCA_011176655.1. GTDB lineage: Bacteria > Chloroflexota > Dehalococcoidia > Dehalococcoidales > UBA5760 > UBA5760. The sequence continues at coordinate 1,443 of DUEB01000195.1, forward strand.
GGCCAGGGTCTCGATGACATGGGCGTAGGTGGTGAGGGTAGCGAGCATCTCGTCGGCATAGATTCGGGCGGTTGTCCACTTGTGGCTGGCGACCTTGTGCTCCGCCCGGACGTTACGGATGGCGCGGGTGATTTCGATGACGGATTCCA
>DUEB01000196.1 GCA_011176655.1 Dehalococcoidia bacterium
ACGAGCAGATTGAGTAAGTCAGGCTCCGGAATAAGCTCCCGGGAGGGGGCATAGGGGCTTACCTCAAGCGCGCTTAAGAAGGCATCTACCTTTACCTGCTGAGCCGGGCTCAGCTTAACCTGATGGGCAGGCAGGCGGACCAGACCAGCGTCCTCGACAATAACCCCCTCATCAAGAAGCCTCTGCAAAACTACCTGATGACGGGCACTCATCTTGAGCCGGCTACCCAGCTCCGCCCGGGGGATGCCCAACCGGGCCGGGAACTCCCGGTGATACTGCCCCAGGGTGCCGACTACCTTCTCAACCAGACGACTCCAACCGGCCGCCGTAAAAAGCGCCCGGCTGCCACCCCCCCCTACCTCAACCACCCTTCCCTGATCGACCAGGGACTCCAGCGCCGGCTCAAGCTCAGCCGCCGACAGGTCACTTCGGGAGCGCAGGGTGGGTAGCTCCAGCGCCCCCCCAGTCCCCAGCACCGACATTACCACCTCTGCGGCGCCGCCCCGTGCCTTGAGCCTAAGGCTTTCGATACCGCCCGCAGGGAAACGGCGGTAGCGCCGGGCACGGGACTCGACCACCCCACCACCCCCCAGGGTCTCCTCCGGGGAACGGATAATAAAACGGTCGCCCCTGACCAGAGCCACCGGCTTACTAAGCGACAGGTGAGCCAGGCCGGTCTCGCCCGGCTTAAGCTCCATCCCTTCCAGCAGACGCACCTTGGCCATGGCCTGGGCCGTCCCGGTGTGGAAGCTAACAGTAGCCCCGTGGCGCAGAGGACGGGCGAGATATGAAATCAGGTGCAGCTCAACGATTAGCATGGTCGTAGCCAGGAGCCAGCCCGGGCTGGTGAGAACGTCCCCCCGCTCGATTTGAGATTTGGCAATGCCAACCAGATTGGCACCGACCCGGTTGCCGGGAAGCACCGTAGTGAGGCGCGTCTTATGGGTCTGTAAGCCGCGGATACGCGACCTCAAGCCCCGCGGCGCAATCTCCACCTCCTGCCCCACGGCGAGCGAGCCATCGACCAGCGTGCCGGTGACCACAGTCCCGGAGCCGGACATGGTGAAGACACGGTCTATGGGCAGCCGCGGCCGCCCGACATCCCGCTTGGGCGGAGCCGAGCTTACCATCTGGTCGATAGCCGATACCAGAGAGGGTAAGCCCTCGCCGGTTACCGCCGAGACAGCCAGAATCGGAGCCCGGCACAGGCTGGTGGAACTAAGCAGCTTCTCGACCTCCCCCTCTACCAGCTTCAGCCACTCATCATCCACCAGGTCCTTCTTGGTGATAACCGCCAGCCCCCGGTCTACCCCGAGCAGGTCGAGAATGGCCAGGTGCTCCCTGGTCTGAGGCATGACACCCTCGCTGGCATCAACGATGAGCAGGGCCAGGTCGATACCGCCGACGCCGGCGACCATGTTCTTAATCAGCCGCTCGTGCCCCGGCACGTCAACGATACCCACCTCCCCACCACCAGGCAGCTTGAGCCAGGCAAAGCCCAGGTCAAGGGTCATGCCCCGCTCTTTCTCCTGACGCAGCCGGTCCGGGTCTATGCCCGTCAGGGCACATACCAGGGCCGACTTACCATGGTCAATATGTCCTGCGGTACCCAGTACAAACACGGCACACCATCCTGCGGTGGCTACTAGCGAGAAAGCTTGAGGCTCGCAGCGGCATCCCGAAGCGCTCTAAGGACAACCGCATCCTCTTCGGGGAGCACGGAACGGGGGTCGAGAAACAAGACCTGGCCGCTAATCCGGCCGATAATGGGGACTTCCTGAGCGCTCAGCCGCTGGCCTAAGCGGCGCGCCACCTGCGACGATTTTCGCCGGCCCTCTTCACCTACGGCAACCAGTCTCGTGGGCAGGGTGCCCCCGGGCAGGCTGCCCCCGCCGACCATGGTCTCCCCCTCGACCACCCTGGCTGAGCTCCCGATAGCCGCAGCCCAGCGCCCGGCCCGCTCTCCAATCTCGGTAAGCGGCGCTGAAATCATGCGCCAGACCGGAACCTTGGCCACCGCCTCACCCTTAAGGTAGTGAATCAGGGTGGCTATCAGCCCGGCCAGCCTTACCTTATCAATGCGCCCCGCCCGTTGCAGCGGGTGTTTCTTCAAGCGGCTAACCAGCCCTCCATCACCGACGATAACCCCAGCCTGAGGGCCACCCATAAGCTTGTCGGCGGAGGATAAAACCAGCCCGGCCCCGAGGCTGATACTCTGCCCCAGGGTCGGCTCGGCATCCAGCCCGAACCTGGTGGTATCCAGGAGGCAACCACTGCCGATGTCGTCGAACACCGGGAGGTCGTACTGCTTACCGAGACCTACCAGCTCCTCAAGGCTCACCGTGTGGGTGAAGCCCGTAAGTCTGAAGTTACTGGCATGAACCCGCATTAAGGCCGCCGTCCGGGGCCCGATAGCCTCTTCATAGTCACTCAGGTAGGTGCAGTTGGTGGTGCCGACTTCAACCAGCTTGGCCCCGCTCTGGCGCATCACGTCGGGGATGCGGAAGCCACCGCCAATCTCCACCGCCTGGCTGCGGGAGACAATCACCTCTTTTCTCTTGGCCAGCGCCGTAAGGGCGAGCAGCACCGCCGAGGCATTGTTATTCACCACCAGGGCCGCTTCAGCCCCGCTTAGCTGGCACAGGAGCTTCTCAACATGGGTCTGGCGCGAGCCGCGCCGCCCGCTATCAAGCTCGAACTCAAGGTTACAGTAGCCCCTGGCGACGGCATCCATAGCCGCTCTGGTCTCCTCGCTTAAGGCAGCGCGTCCCAGGTTGGTGTGCAGGATGACACCGGTAGCATTAATCACCGGACGCAGGGTCGGGCACGTCAGGGCATGGGCTTCGGCGCAGATAGCCGTAACCAGCTCCTCAGTCGAGGGGCAGGAACCGCCGCCAGCCATAGACAGGCGCTCCTGCTGGAGACGGCTGCGCACCAGGTCAACTATAAACTGGCGCGGAAAGCTCTCCTGAAGGTGGCTGAGCCGCGCTTCAGAGAGCAGTTTATCCACACTGGGCAGGCCTCGAAACTCACTAACCATCGTGCTTAAAGCTATTTTAATATATCTGGAAAGGTTTTCAAAGCCCGCCGCCACCGGGAGCGATGCGACAGTAGCTACATACGTCGCCAACCACCGTTGCCCGCTGGAGCCGGGAATGCTAAAATAGCGAGGTGAAGCCGGGAGCCAAACATCCCGGTGGCACAGGAGGAATATGGAGAAAAAAACAAACCCACGCCTCACGGAGAGCGTGCGCGGGGC
>DUEB01000197.1 GCA_011176655.1 Dehalococcoidia bacterium
CCCTTATCATCGGTCTGATAGTGATGGATGAGGGTGCCTCTGGGGGCTTCTACGATGCCGACCCCCTCCTTAGGGGTCTGGGTGGGGAGATTCACGATATCGGGAGAGGTAATCTCCGGGTCGCGGGCCAGCTCAAGCACCCGCTCTGAAGCGTAGAGCGCCTCGACCAGCCGCGCCCAGTGAAAAGCCAGGGTGCTGTGCACCGGTTTACCACCCAGCACGGAGAACATCCTCTGGTAGGCCTCCTGAGCCAGCGGGGTAGCCATACCCTCGGCGGCATTCAGTCGGGCCAGGGGAGCCACCCGGAAAACGCCACTATCCTCGCCGTCGACAAACCCCTTCCAGCCCAGCTTTTTGAGGAATGAGAACCGGACATAGGTCCAGGGTTCGACGTGCTCCCTGATGTGGTCGAGGTAGTCCTGAGACTTGAACTTGGCAAACTCTTTGCCGTCGGGGCCGACTACCCTTATCTTGCCGTCGTAGAAGTTTACCTTGTTGTTCTTATCCACCATGCCCATGTAGTATGTCCGGTGTGAGTAGACGTCACCGGTGATAAGGTCAACGTAGTCCTTATTCTTGAGGACGATGTCATCAAAAATCTGGAGGGAAAGCTTGCAGAACTCAACCGCATACTCCCCGGCTTCAATAATCTGCTGCCTCTCCTCATCGTTAATGCCCTTGGAGACTCCTCCGGGTAGGGCACAGGAGGGCATTACCGGCTTACCGCCGATGATACGCATAATATTCCTCATCCCCTTGCGCATCTGGATGACCTTCTGGCCGGTCTCCAGCCCCGCCTTGGCGATAACTCCTAAGACATTCCGCTCGCCGGCCGGTGCCTGCGGGCCGACCACAAAGTCCGGGCCGCCCAGGAAGTAGAAGTGCAGGATATGGTCTTCCGCCTGAAAGGCATTATACATGAGCTCCCTTATCTTCTTGGCAGCGGGCGTGGGCTCAACCTTAAACAGGTCATCGAGGGTCTTGGCGGATGCAATATGGTGGGCGGTAGGGCACACCCCGCATATCATGGTGGTAATTCTGGGCATCTCCTCGGCCGGCCTGCCCACCGAGAACTGCTCGAAGCCCCGAAGCTCGGGAATCTGAAGACAGGCGCGCTGGCAGTTGCCATCATCATCAAGGAAGATCTCTATCTTACCATGCCCTTCAAGCCGGGTTATCGGGTCGATGGTTACTTTTCTCATTTTGCTCCTCCTACTCCTTCCATCCTCTTTCTTCTAAGAAGTGAGGAAGGCAGACTGAATCTATAGAATGTCCCCGCCGGGTCTGGAATCTTGTTGATTAATTCTTCAACCTCCCGATCACTCATCGTCTCTTCGTTCTCAAGCCCTAACATGGAGACAAACATGGCCAGGGCTTTGGCCCCCTGGTCGCTGATGCCATCCATAGGCCCGAAACAACCCCGACAGGGCATATTAGCCCTGATGCAGGTCTCCCCGCACCCGGTCCGCGTCGCCGGGCCGTAGCAGAACAGCCCCTGTACCAGGAAGCACTTCTCAGGGTCGATTTTAATCTCCCACGGTCTCTTTATCTCCTTGATGGATAGCTTCTCCGGTTTTGAGTCCTTCCGGGGGCAAGTATCGCACAGGGCTATATTGGGAGCCAGCACCGCCCCTGTCTCCGGCAGCTGGCTGGTCAGTATGGCATTGACCGCATTCATTATCAGGTCGGGGGGCGGCGGGCAGCCGGGAAGGTAGTAGTCCACCGGGATGACCTGGTCTAAGGTCATTACCGTATCATAGAACTCCGGCAGGGTAAGCTCATCACCGTCAACGTCCGTCTTCTCCTGAGGGATAATCCCCTGGGGGTTATCAACGCTCGGAGAGTCCTTATAGGCCCACTGGAAGATTGTCTCCCGACTGCAGAAGTTACCCAGCCCCGGGATACCGCCCAGATGAGCACAGGCACCGAAGGCGACCACCAGCCCCGACTTCCGGCGCAGGAGCTTTACCATCTCCTCCTGCTCCTCCAGCCTGACAGCACCGTTGATAAAGCTAACCGCTATCTCACCATCCTTGAGCGCCTCGATATCCTTGCGCTTGAAATCCAGGGCCACGGGCCACAGGACGATGTCCACGGCGTCGGCTACCTTGAGCAGATCCTCGTTAAGATCAACCACGGTCTCCTCACAGCCACCGCACGAAGCACACCAGTAGAATGCGACCTTTGGTTTCGCCATATTAACCCCCCTTTTTATTACTC
>DUEB01000198.1 GCA_011176655.1 Dehalococcoidia bacterium
CGCCCTTTGTAGGTAACGATTTCTACCTTATCGCTGAATTCCTGCTCGATTTCACCGAGTAGCCTGGTCAGGTTGACACCACCGGAGCAGGTCGGCACCGAGAGGAAGACCTCTATCTTTACCTTGTTCACAGTCCGCCCTCCCTCAGGGCGTTGTCCAGCGTAGTCCGGCTGGGGCAGATGCCCTCGATTCTTATCTTCTGGTTGATGACCACGGCCGGTACGCAGCCGAGCTTATACTCCTCGAATTTGGCTATCGCTTCCTGCCCGATGAGCTTGGTGACCTCAAGCTTACCCTTGTATTTCCGGGCATACTCATCAGCCAGTGCCAGGATGGCGACACATCCCGGGCAGGGCGGGTCCCCGCTGAATACTTCCATCTTTACTTTCAAGATGCTCCCTCCAGTTCTTTTGCGATATATTTTTCTATTTCCTCTTCAGAGAGGAGTTTACCCACGGCGACTACCCGGTCATTTATGACCAGCGTCGGGGTTGACATAATGCCGTATTTATCCCCCTCCGCCGAGAGGGCGTCAAGCTTGGCGACCTCTATTCTGCCCGGGTATCTGGCGGCGACGTTGTTTACTCTCCTTAACACCTCTTTACATTTAGCACAGGGTGGCGTAGTCCCAAAGGCCTTCATCGTAATCATGTGGCACCTCCTTGGCTATGTTATCGAGCCGTATATCAGCCCGGTAACGGTGGCCGCGGCCACCACTAGGGCAACATATACTAGTGTCTTTTTACTGCCCATAATACCCCGGAGGGCCAGCATACTGGGGAGCGAAAGCGAAGGGCCGGCGAGGAGCAGGGCTAAAGCCGGTCCGTTACCCATGCCCAGGTTGATAAAGGTCTTGATAATGGGTACCTCAGTAAGGGTGGCAATATACATAAGGGCCCCGCCGATAGATGCAATAAAATTGGACAGTGGGCTATTTCCTCCCATATAGGCAGCCATGGCAGTCGGAGGGATTACCACGCCCAGAATCCCGGCGATAAATACCCCGATTAAGAGCCACGGTACGATGCGCTTCAGGAAGAAAAGCGTCTCTTTCAGCCATTCCTTAATCTCACTACCGCTAAACCAGCGCCATAAAGTAACGCCCAGAACGCCACCAAGGACTCCGAAGGGTATCCAGTACTTGGAGGCAGCGGTAATCAGAATACCGATAAGCGTTCCGAAGAAGAGTACATACTGCCAGGTTTCTTTACCGTTGGGGTCGGCCTCAGCTAGAGCGAAGGCTTGGGATTGTACTTTCTGCGTCTCTTCTTTCCTGAAGATTAAGGACATGATTAGACCGATGCCGATAGCGAAGGCGATGGCGCCAACCGCTCGGGCTACTCCTAACTCATAGCCCAGTATATTAGCGGTATAGACGATAGCCAATACGTTTATAGCTGGCCCCGAGAAAAGGAAGGCTATCGCCGGCCCCAGTCCGGC
>DUEB01000199.1 GCA_011176655.1 Dehalococcoidia bacterium
AATACCGGATACAGCCGCCCCGCCTCTTCGTCAGGGCCGCTGATAATGAGCGGCGTCCTGGCTTCATCAACTAAGAGGTTATCCACCTCATCAACGATGGCATACTGAAGCTCTCTCTGGACACAGCGCCTCAGGTCAACCACCATGTTATCCCTGAGGTAGTCAAAACCGAACTCGCTTGAGGTGCCGTAGGTAATGTCCGCCTGGTAAGCCTCACGCCGGGAAATGGGGCGGAAATGGCGCCAGGGGTCGAGCTCCTTACCCGAATCGTAGTCAGGGTCAAAAAGCCGGGCCGGAGTATGCTCGTCCGGGCTCTGCATGGGGTAGATACTGGCCACAGTTACCCCCAGAGCATGATAGACCGACCCCATCCAGTAAGGGTCGCGCCGGGCCAGATAGTCGTTAACGGTAGCCAGATGACAGCCCTTACCGGCTAGGGCGTTGAGATAGAGGGGCAGGGTGGCTACCAGGGTCTTCCCCTCGCCGGTCCTCATCTCGCTAATCTTGCCCTGATGGAGGACAATGCCCCCGAGAAGCTGCACGTCGTAGTGGCGCTGACCCAGCGTCCTTTTAGCTGCCTCCCTGACGGCGGCAAAGGCCTCGGGCAAAAGCTCGTCCAGCGCCGCCCCATCCTTCAGTCGGGCCCGGAACTCGCCGGTTTTAGCACGCAGCTCCTCATCACTCAGTCGCTCGAAATCCGCTTCCAGCTCGTTTACCCTATCAATGAGCGGCTGAAGACGCCGGAGCTCCTTGTCATTAGAGTCCCCAAGCCGGCTGAATAACTTAATCATACTTCCCTTCCCTTGATAAGCGACCTGGCTCTATCCGCCATCCGCTCCCAGACCATAATCCTCACCTCAGCAAGCCCGTCCACGGTAAGACCGTAGATGTTGCGGGCAGCATCGCCTTTTAAGAGGCACGGTATGCCGTGATACTCAAGCAGGCTCCGGATAACCTGAGCCTCCATCTCTCCGTTTGCCCGATAAACCTCGACCAGCTTCTCACTACTGCTCAAACAGGGCTCCTATCGAGAGTCCGGTATGAATGCGACGTATCGCCTCACCCAAAAGCGGCGCAATCGGTAAGACCGTAATCTTACCCAG
>DUEB01000002.1 GCA_011176655.1 Dehalococcoidia bacterium
CTACTGACCAGGTTCGGCACCCCGCTAAAGAGCCTCATCGACTACTGCGGCGGCATGGACGAGAGGGCTAACAAGGTCATCCTCGGCGGCCCGATGATGGGCATCGCCCAGTTCGACCTTGACTTTCCCGCCGTCAAGGGGACAAACAGCATCCTGGTAACGGAGAGCCGCCCCTTAAGAGAGCAGGACTGCATAAGCTGCGGCAAGTGCATCGAAATCTGCCCCATGCGCCTCATGCCTACCCTGCTGGCCCGATATGCCAAGGCGGGCCGCTACGACGATTGCCGGGAGGCCTATATCGACGACTGCTTTGAGTGCGGGGCCTGCACCTATACCTGCCCGGCCAATATTCCGCTCGTGCAGTATATAAAAATAGCCAAGAAAGAACTAGCCAAAAGGAAAGCGGGTAAGTGACTCAGGAAGACGCTAAAGAGCTGACTCAAGAGGTCACCGGGGAAGCGACTGAAGCGAGACAGTTCCTGATTTCACCGGGGCCCCACCTGTGGAAGGGGCTCTCGGTGAGCCGGATAATGTATCTCGTGGTCTATGCCCTTCTCCTGCCCGCCGGCGCCGGGGTCTATTTCTTCGGTCAGCGTGCCCTCTCGGTGATGGGGGTAAGCATCGGGGCTGCCATCCTCACCGAGTATATCTGTAAGAAGATGAGAGGGCAGCCCTTTATCATGGACGGGAGCGCCATTGTTACCGGGCTGCTCCTCGCCCTAGTCCTTCCGCCGACGCTCCCCCTATGGATGGTGGCTATCGGCTCGGTATTCGCCATTGCCATTGTTAAGGAAGCCTTCGGCGGTCTGGGGCACAACATCTTTAACCCGGCCCTGGCCGCCCGTGCCTTCATGTCGGTCAGCTTCCCCATGGAGATGACCACCTGGGTAAAGCCGATGGGCTTCGGGGCGGATGCGGTAACCTGCGCCACCCCTCTGAGCGGCACCTCTATGTGGCAACCCTTCGACCCTTCGGTATATCGGGCGCTGTTCCTGGGTAACACCGCCGGCTCAATCGGCGAGACCTCAGCCCTTCTTATCCTGATTGGCGGCGCCTTTTTGCTGGCGTGCGGCATCATAAACTGGCGAATTCCGGCCATCTACATCGGCGTCGTCGCCCTGATAGCACTCGGCTTCGGCGAGGACCCCCTGTTTCACATCCTGGCCGGGGGGCTCATGCTCGGCGCCTTCTTTATGGCGACGGACTATGTTACCTCGCCCCTCACCAACCGCGGCAAGATAATCTTCAGCGTGGCTCTGGGATTGCTCACCATGATTATAAGACGCTTCGCGGGCATGCCGGAAGGGGTATGTTACTCCATCCTGTTTATGAACGCCATTACCCCCCTTATTGACCGCTATACCAAACTAAAGCCCTACGGGCTGGTAAAGAAGGTGGCCGGTGGCAGCTAAGAAAAGCACCTTAAAGAATGCTTTCCCCATCATCCTGCTCACCATAGTGGTGACGGTGTGTGTCAGCCTGCTTACCTATGTCGACCGCCTCACCCGGGAAAGGATTAGCGCCCAGGAGGACGAAGCCGTTAAGACCCTGCTCAGCGAGATGTTCCCCGAGATGAGCCGCTATGAGTTTAAGGACGAGATATATACCATATACTCCGATGGCGACCGGCTCGGCTATGCCTTTCTCGCCATCGGCAAGGGCTACGGCGGCGACATTAACATCCTGGTCGGACTTAGTGACGAGACGACCGTAAAAGGGATAACCATCGTCTCCCAGACGGAGACCCCGGGGCTGGGCACCAGAATCGCCGAACCGTCCTTCACCGACCAGTTCGCCGGGTTAGATATTAACGACGTGGCTCTGAGCCGCGACGGCGGCCGGATAGACGCCATAACCAGCTCCACGATAAGCTCCAGTGCCGTCGTTGAGGCGGTGAGCGAAACGGCCATGGAAAAACTTAAGCAGCTTAAGGGTAACGAGTAGGAGGCTCAAGATGGGTAAATTCGCCAAGGAGTTTGCCAAAGGACTAATCCTCTCCAACCCGGTCTTCGTCCTGGCCCTGGGCCTGTGCCCCACGCTGGCTATCAGCACCTCGATTGATAACGCCCTGGGCATGACGCTGGCGGTGCTCATCGTCCTTCTCGGCTCGAATATCATCATTGCCGCCATCAGAAACTATGTCCCCAACATCACGCGCATTCCCATCTTCATCGTCATCATCGCTACCCTGGTTACCGTGGTCAACCTGATATTCCACGCCTACCTGCCCGCTACCTACGAAGCCCTGGGCATCTTCCTGCCTCTAGTGGTGGTTAACTGCATCATACTCGGCCGGGCCGAGGCCTTCGCCTCCAAGAATCCGGTCATTCACTCCATTGCCGATGCCCTGGGCATTACCGTGGGCTTCATGCTGGCCCTGCTCATGATATCCTTCATCAGACAGGTGCTCGGCACCGGCGGCCTCTCGGTGTTCGGTCACGACCTTTTCAGCCTGCCGGTCTTAAGAGACCACCCGATAGCCATCTTTATCCTGCCCTACGGGGCCTTCCTGGTCATCGGGCTGCTCATGGGGCTATTCCGGCGAACGGGGGTGATGAAGAGTGAGTGAACTGGTAGCCATCTTCCTGGGTATGGTGCTCATCAACAACTTTATCCTGGTGAGATTCCTGGGTCTCTGTCCCTTCTTCGGCGTCTCCAAGCAACTGGGAAGCGCCATCAGCATGGGGGTAGCGGTTACCTTCGTTATGGCTATTGCCTCGCTGGCTACCTGGCTCATCCGTAACTACATCCTGATTCCCCTCGACATTGAGTATATGCACATCGTCATCTTTATCCTGGTAATCGCCACCCTGGTTCAGATAATCGAGCTCTTCATCAAGAAAACGAACCTCGGGCTCTACTTTTCCTTCGGCATCTACCTGCCCCTGATTACCACCAACTGCGCCGTGCTCGGCATCACCCTGATAAACGCCACCCAGGACTACTCGTTCAGCAGCAGCATTGTGGCCGCCCTCGGCGGCGGCCTGGGCTTTACCCTGGTTCTGGCCATAATGAGTGGGATAAGGGAGAAGCTGGAGCTGGCCAACACCCCCAAGTCAATGAAGGGGCTACCCATCGCCTTTATTATCGCCGCCCTGCTCGGTCTTGCCTTCGTCGGCTTTAGCGGCATAATATAAATAAATAATAATGGTATAATGTAAGAGGAGAGATGATGCCTATCGGAATAATGGCCGCCATAGGGCTAGCCTGTGGCCTGATAATATACCTGGTCTACATCAAGGTCCCGCAGAAGGTAAAGGGGCTTGAGAAGACCGAGGAAATAACCTCCATCCTGCCCGGTATGAACTGCGGTGCCTGTGGCTATCCCGGCTGCTTCGCCTATGCTCAGGCGCTATCTCAGGACCCCGACCTGATCACCAAGACGCCCTGCTCTCAGGTGCTCCAGGACCCGGACAGCCTGGCAAAGCTGGAGAAGGCGCTCGGCTGCAAACTGGACGCCGCCGCCATGTGTAAAAAGGCGCTCGTCCACTGCGGCGGTAACTCCGAGACTGTCTGCGACTACTCCGGCGTCCAGACCTGCAAGGCGGCCGCTCAGCTCTTAAGGGGATACAGGAAGTGCCCCTATGCCTGCCTCGGTCTCGGTGACTGCGTCGAGATATGCCCTCAGGGTGCCATCTCTATCGACCCGGAGAAGAATATCGCCATCGTCGACCCGGAGAAGTGTACCGGCTGCGGACTCTGTGTCACCGAATGTCCGCAGGACCTCATCGAGCTGGTGCCCGCCGGAACCAAGGTCGCCTTCCTCTGCAACTACCAGCCACTGAAGAACATCCCGGGCCGGGAAAGGTGTGACTACGGCTGTACCCACTGCCGGAAGTGCTTCAAGGCCTGCGAATTTGAGGCGATAGAGTGGAACAAAGAGACCGCACTGCCGGAGTTTAACCAGGAGAAGTGCACCCTCTGCCTTAAGTGCGTGGAGGTCTGCCCCCAGAACACGCTGGCTGATTTTACCAAAATGGGGAAGGAGAAAGAGGCAGAACTAGTCGCCGCGAAGTAAGCTCCCGCTGAGGGATAGCACCGTCTGCCAGGTCGGGTTACCCGGCCAGAAGAGCATATTTTAGCTTGTATAATCTAGGGCCATAATCTAGAATATAACCCGGGAGTAACTGGAAAAGGCGGGACTCAGTAGCGATAGGTCTAAGCAGGATAATCTCACTTCTGGTTACCCGATAAGCGAATAGAGATAAATCCTGACACCTTAACAAACATAAACGATGCGGGTTATTGCGGGCAAAGCTAAAGGACACCCCCTTAAGGTACCGAAGGGCACCCCCACCCGCCCGGCAACAGACCTGGTGCGCGGGGCGATTTTTTCTATACTGGAGAACCTCACCCCCGACTGGACACAGGTGCTTGATGTCTTCTCCGGCAGCGGAGCCCTGGGTATCGAAGCGCTAAGCCGCGGTGCCGACTGGGTGGACTTTGTTGACCGTGAGCGGCGGTGCTGTGATATAATTAGGCAAAATCTGGAAAAGACAGGGTTTACTACTAAGGCCCATGTCTACTGCTGTAGTGTTAATAAGGCGATTCGCTTTCTTGATAAGGAGTACAGCGTTATACTGATGGACCCACCCTATTCTGATTCATCGATAGGTGATGTAGTAACCAAACTGGCCACCTCGAGTCTCGTCGGGAAAGACTCAATCGTAATAGTAACCCACTCTCCCCACTTCCCCCTGGTTCCAGCCTACTCCACACTGGGTCTCATTAAGGAGCGCCGCCACGGGGACAGTTGTATCTCAATCTACAAGCAGGAGGCTGAACCTTGACTATTGCCATCTGCCCGGGTAGCTTTGACCCCATCACCAACGGCCATCTTGATATTATCATCAGGGCTTCCAAGCTGTTCGATAAGCTAATCATCGGGGTCTATAAGACCCCCGACAAGCCCCTTCTCTTCACTACCGAAGAGAGGGCGGAACTGGTAAGACAATCCGTAACCAGTCTGCCTAACGTTGAGGTCAGGATCTTCTCCGGGCTCACCGTTGCCTTTGCCAAGGAGGTGAATGCCCAGACCATAGTCCGCGGGCTGAGGATGAGCGCCGATTTCGAAAGAGAATTCGACCTGGCCATGATGAATAAGAAGCTGTCCCCGGACATAGAACTAATCTGCCTCATGTCAGACCTGAAATACCAGTTTCTCAGCTCCAGTCTGCTCAAGGAAGCCGCCAGACTGGGAGGTGATGTCACTAACCTGGTCCCGAAACACGTAGCTAAAGCTCTAAGAAAGAAGGTCGGTAGCCAAATGTAGAATTAGCTGAAAGCAAAAAAGGCGGTTCGCTTAAAGCAACCAATTATCCAGCAACAAGGACAGGAGGTATATATGGCTTACAAGATTACCGATGAGTGTATTAGCTGTGGCGCCTGTGAACCGGAATGCCCCAACGAGGCGATTAGCGAGGGAGAGACAGTCTACGTGATTGACCCCGATAAGTGCACCGAGTGTGTCGGCAGCCACACAGAATCAAAGTGCGCCGAGGTCTGCCCGGTTGACTGCTGTGAAACCGACCCCGAGCACGCCGAGACCAAAGAGCAGCTCCTTGAAAAATGGCGTAAGCTGCACCCGGGTGAAGAACCAGCCGAAGGAACCTTCTAGGTTCCACCAATCAGGGAAGCAAACCCCCGTTAGACGAACAGGGCTAGCGGGGGTTAATCACTACCTAACGTGCCGTCACTCTTCACGGTCAGCGTTCTAAAGCCGGCTAATCAAAGAAAGAGCGTATGGCGTCAAAATCGTCAGGCAGCAGCGCCAGCACCTTGGGGAAGCGGTCCAGTAAGATGGGCGCGATATTTGAGTCAGCGATGGCCCCCGAAACCCCCAGGTACTTAACCCAGATTGCCAGAACGGCACCACAGAACATAGCCCCGACCACGAAGCCGAGAATGGCACCCACCAGCCGGTTAGCCCAACCGAGCATTATGACTGAAGCCGCCTTCTCCAGGAGGCGCGCTAGTATGGCGGCAACTACCATGACCCCGATGAAGATAATGGCAAAGGCAGCCACCTTCGCCCAGGTAGGTGAGGAAATAAGCGTCAGGTGCTCGGAAAAGGGCATATAATAGCGCCCGGCCAGGAATATGCCAAGCACCAACCCGGCCAGGGTCAGTGCCATCTTTATGATTCCCTTTCTCAGCCCGATAAAGGTAGCCAGGCCGATGACCACTACGAGAACGATATCAAGCCAGTTCACAATAGCTCGCCCATCCTATCCAGCCCACTCATCTTTGATACATAATATCATCCATAATGAAGCGCATCAATAGGGTTCAGCCGGGCCGCCCTCAGCGCCGGGTATATCCCGGAGACCAGACCGATAAAGATCGCCACCGATATCGCCAGGATGATGATGTCCGCCGAGACCACTGTCGTAAACGCCTCCCCGGCGAAGCTGAGCCTGGAAAAAAGGCGCGCCATAATCACGCCGGCAGCTATGCCGACAGCACTACCCACCAGGCTAATCACCGCCGCTTCCAGCAGGAACTGACGCAAAATATCCCGCCGCTTGGCACCTACCGCCTTGCGAATGCCTATCTCCCGGGTACGCTCGGTTACCGAGACCAGCATGATGTTCATGATGCCGATACCGCCGACGAGCAGGGAAATACCGGCAATGGCCCCCAGCAGCAGGGTGAGCACCCCGGTTATTTGCTGCACCGTGCTGAGTATCTGTTCCTGGCTGATAGCCGCAAAGTCGTCCTCATCACCGGAGCCCAGGCGATGCCGCTGCCGCAAAACGTCTTCAATATCCAGAATGGCCCCGTTAACGGACTCGGCGCTAGTCACCTCGACAATAATACTCTGCACCGCATCCTCACCACTAGCCGTACGCTGGGTAAACAGTCGGGAGTGATAGGTGGTGATGGGCACCAGAACCATCTCATCCTGACTGATACCCATCATGGCGCCACCCTTAGCTGCCAGAACCCCGACCACGGTAAAGCGACGCCCCTTGATTTTAACCTTCTGTCCCACCGGGTCAGCCTCGCCGAACAGGTCGCGGGCCGTCTTATCCCCGAGGACGGCTACCATGTCCCGGTGCGTTACGTTCCTCTCCGAGATGAACTGCCCGGAGACCAGGGAGTAACCCATAGCTCCCATATAGGCAGGGGTGGTCCCGGTTATGCTGGTGGTAATACTCTCGCTGCCGGCGATTACGTCGGCATAGTTACTGCCCACCGGAGCCACACTAGCTACGGCACGGACCCGAGACGGGTCAGCCAGAGCCTCGGCGTCATCGACACTGAGGGTAGGCATGCTTCCGGTCAGCCCCCCGAAGCCCGTCGCCCCCGGCGTCTGGGGTATCACGTAGATAGCATTGCTGCCCAGCCCCTCCAGGGTAGAGGTAATACTGGCTTCAACCCCCCTCCCGATTGACATCAGCCCGATTACCGCGGCGACGCCGATGATTATACCCAGCATGGTCAGCGCCGAGCGCAGCTTGTTAGCCGCCAGCGATTTCAGGGCGGTGGTCAGGGAATCTTTAAACCCCACCGGCGATAATCCTCCCATCCTGAAGGCGAATGGTGCGCTGGGCCCGAGCGGCAATATCCGGCTCGTGGGTAATCAGGACTATCGTCTTCCCGCTCTGGTGCAGCTTGTGGAATATAGCCATTATGTCGGCGCCCGATTTGGTATCGAGATTGCCGGTCGGCTCGTCAGCCAGGATAAGCCAGGGGTCATTGACCAGCGCCCGGGCGATAGCCACCCGCTGCTGCTCACCCCCCGACATCTCATTCGGCCTATGGTGGGCCCTGCCCGCCAGCCCCACCTGCGCCAGCGCTTCCTGAGCAAGCTCTTTCTTCCGGGAGACCCCACCGCTATAGATGAGCGGCAGCTCTACATTCGACAGCGCCGTAGCCCGGGGCAGGAGGTTAAAGTCCTGGAAGACAAAACCGTACTTCTTATTTCTCAACTCGGCGAGCTGGTTGTCGTTAAGCTCGCTGGTATCAGTCCCGTTAAAGAGATACCTGCCGACGGTAGGCCTGTCCAGCAAGCCGATTATGTTAAGCAGGGTCGATTTACCTGAGCCCGAGGCGCCGATGATAGCCAGCATCTCCCCTTCGCCGATAGCCAGAGACACCCCCCTCAGGGCATTGACCGCCACCTTACCCATGCGGTAAACCTTGGTAATGTTCTCAAGCTCAATCATACCTTCGAACCCTTAACAGTTGATGATTTCAAAACCTGCGGCTACTAATGGCCCCCGAACATGAAACCTGGGCTGCTCGGGGCGCTTGCCTCAGCGGGCACTTCAATGACCACCATCTCCCCCTCCCCGAGCCCCGATATAATCTCAGTCCGAAAACCATCGCTCACGCCGGTAACCACGGGCCGCTCCTCAATCTCCCTAGTTCCCTCTGGCTCCCCGACAACCATCACCTGAACCACGGTATTACCCTGAGCGTCGTATTTAATCGCCCGGTCGGGCACCAGCAGGACATCACTGCGGTCACTGAGCACAACATCTGCCGTGGCGCTCATGCCGCCTCTGAGACCGCTAGCCGGGGGGACATCAAAGCCAATCTTAACACTATAGAATACTACGCCGGCTTCTTCCCTGGGCAACGGAGAAATTGAGCTAACCCTGCCCTCAAGCTCCAGCTCGGGCAAGGCATCGACCTCGATAACAGACCTCTGTCCCGGGATGACACCGGGAATGTCAATCTCGTCCAGCTCCACGACCAGCTCCATAACGCCGGTGTCAATCAGGTGCATCACGGCTACCTGCGCCACGCCCGGGGCGGGGATGACATCCCCCTCCTCAACGTTCACCCCGGACACAACCCCGGCGAAGGGAGCCACCATAACCTCTGTCTCCAGGGAGCGGCGCGCCTCCGCTAGAGCCTGCTCCGCAGCCGTTACTTCTTTTTTCAGTATCGCTATCTGGTCCTCATCACGCTCGTTCAGCATGGTATCCAGTGTATCCTCGGCCATCTCCAGCTGAATTTCGGCATTCAACACCTCCATTTGCCACTGCTGCACCTCCCACTCGCTGCCGTGCTGGAGCACATAGCGCAGCATATCATCAGCCAAATCCAGGAAGTCCTCGGCATCCTCCACCGCCTGCTCGGCATCCTCAATTTCGTCATCGGTGTAGGGGTTTTCCGCTTTATCCAGGCTATACTCCGCCTGCATCAGGGCTACCTCTGCCCGGGTCACCGCTAGCTCCAGAGCCTCCTTGTCCCGCGGCACCAGCACTGCCAGCCTCCGGCCCCGGCTAACCTCATCACCCTCCTCAACATATATCCGGTCAACCTCACCGCCGTTATCGAAGAATAGGTCTACCTCATTAGCCACACCTACCGAGCCGCTGCCACCGACACTAATCATCAAGTCCCCCCGCACCACACTAACCAGCTCACCGCTAAACTCGGCTTCACCTCCCCCACCCCCGATGGGACGGCAGCCCAGCGTACCAACTAAAGCCAGACACAAAAGTATGACTGCGACTATCTTCCTACGCTTCACGATAGCTACCTCTCCTTTCTCCCCCTGGCGGTCTTTACCTTCTGCTCTTTAACCAGCTTCTCGAAGCGAGCCAGCCCCTCACTCATCATGCCTAACATTTGCTCCATGGATTCGGCTTTAACCAGCAGCAGCCCGTGTCTGCCCATGACAGCCCCAAAAACCAATATCGTGTCACCGGCATTTATGCCCAGTTCCTTCCGGGCACCAGCTGGTATCACCACCTGCCCTTTAGCATTAACCGTCATGGAACCGAAGCACTTATGATGCTCACCGAAGACGTTTCTCATCTTCATGACACCCCCCTTATCGCTGGCTGTAATACATATAAAACTAGTAGTAATTATATTACTTTTAGGATAATGGGTCAAGTTATCAGAAACTAGAGGGGGCAATACAATAAGGCAACAGATACTTCACCGTGAACAATCACGAGAGTCAGGCTAGCTACCCAGCTCTTTGGCTCTGTGGTAGGCGGCGGTAACCGCCTCTTTTATGAGCTCGGTAAACCGCCCTTCTTGTAAGCGGGCCAGCGCCGCCTCCGTGGTGCCGCCGGGAGAGGTTACCTGGCGGCGCAGTTCGACGGGGAGCCTGTCTGAGTGCGCCATGAACCTAGCCGAGCCCAGGATTGTCTGCTGAACCATCTCACGGGCCACATCGTAAGAAAGCCCGACCTCAACCGCGGCACTGGCCAGCGCCTCGGCAAAGAGGAAAACATAGGCGGGGCCGCTGCCACTCACCGCGGTAGCCATGTCGAGATACTTCTCATCCTCAACGTAAATCTCGCGGCCCATAGCCCCGAGAATGTCACCGGCCCACTTCCTCTGCTCTTCAGTCACCTCACTGGTCGCTGTCCAGACACTCATGCCCTCGCCTATCTGAGCCGGGGTGTTGGGCATCACCCGCACCACCTGACGGTAGCCAAGCCCAGAGTGCAGGCTGCCCAGCCGAACCCCGGCCACAATGGACAATACCAGCTGTGGTGCCTTAAAAGCGCCACTAATTTCAGCCATCACCTCAGTCAGCTGCTGCGGCTTAATCGCCAGGACGACCACGTCGCCCCGCCCCACCACCTCACGATTATCACCCGCGACGCTGATTCCATACTTCCGGCTGAGATACTCACGGCGCATCTCACTGATGTCGCTGACCGCGACCTCTTCTCTGGAGACGAGCCCCTGAGCCAGGACTCTAGACAAAAACGCCTCGCCCATGTTACCGCCGCCGATAAACGAAATCTTCATGCCGACCCCCCGGATACCGGGTTATTTTACCACGATATTCAAGAGCTTCCCCGGAACGTATATCTCCCGGATTATCCTCTTATCCTCAAGGTAAAGCTGCACCTTTTTACTTCCCCGCGCCAGCTCCTTGGCTTCCTCCTCGATAATTGACACCGGCACGGTAATCCTATCGCGCAGCTTACCGTTGACCTGAAGTACCAGGGTAACCTCTTCGTCCTTAGCCAGCGCCTCGTCCCACTCCGGCCAGCGCTGGTTATGAATGCTGTAGTCATAGCCCAGCCGCTGCCACAGCTCCTCAGCCAGGTGGGGGGCGGTGGGCGCTAAGAGCAGGAGCAGGGTTCTTATAGAACCTGCCCAGGCATCCTTACCAACCGAGCCGGCCTCTTTTACCTTAGCCAGATAGTTAGTGAATTCCATCAGGGCGGAAATCATGACATTAAAGCGTATTCTTTCCAGGTCGCCGGTCACCTTCCTAGTAGTCTGGTGGGTGATTCGGGCTAAGGCGCGTTCAGCCTCCGCCCTGGCTTCCGCTCCGACTGCCTCACCGGGATCATATCCCTCAAGCACCAGGTGCCACAGCCGGTTCAGCCAGCGGCTGATGCCGCTCAAGCCGCTATCGTCCCACTCACCCCCCTGCTCCCAGGGGGCGACAAACATGAGATAGGCACGCACCGCATCAGCCCCCAGCTCGGCGACATACTCATCGGGGTTAATCACGTTGCCCCGCGACTTACTCATCTTCTGGCGCTCCACGATAATAACCCCCTGGTTAAAGAGGCGCTGAAACGGCTCGCCGAAGCTGACCAGCCCCATATCACGCAGCGCCTTAACAAAAAAGCGGGCGTAGAACAGGTGCATCACGGCGTGCTCGGCGCCGCCGGTATAAAGGTCAACCGGCAGCCAGTAGTCGAGCTTATCAGCCTCAAAGGGAGCCGCCTCATAATCGGGGCTTGCGTAGCGCAGGAAATACCACGAGGAGCACATAAAGGTGTCCATGGTGTCGGTCTCCCGCCGGGCGGGAGCGGAGCAGCGGGGACAGGTGGTGTTGACAAATTCAGGGCAGTACTTCAGGGGAGACTCGCCCGTCGGCTTGAACTCAGCGTTCTCCGGGAGCAACACCGGAAGGCTAGACTCCGGCACCGGCACGATGCCGCACCGCTCACAGTAGACGATGGGTATCGGGGCCCCCCAGTAACGCTGCCGGGAGATAAGCCAGTCACGCAGCCGATAGCTGACCGCCCGCTTCCCCCAGCCCTTTTCCTCCAGGTAGTCACAGACCGCGGCTATCCCCGACTCACTGGAAAGTCCGTTAAACCGCCCCGAGTTCACCATGACGCCCGGTTCCGTATAAGCTTCCTTTAGCTCCTCACCCTGCCAGCCGGGAGGAGCGATGACCACCGGGATGGGCAGGCTATACTTCTTGGCAAAGGCAAAGTCACGCTCGTCATGGGCCGGCACCCCCATCACGGCCCCGGTGCCATAGCTCATAAGCACGTAGTCAGCGGTCCAGATGGGAACCTTTTCACCGTTAAGCGGGTTTACGACATAGGCACCGACAAACATCCCTTCTTTCTCCCTCTCCGTAGCCAGCCGCTCGATATCAGTCCGGCGCCGCGAGCGCTCGATGTAAGCCTCGACCTCAGCCCTTCTCTCCGGCGCCACGAGCTTAGCCAGCAGAGGGTGCTCCGGAGCCAGCACCATAAAGGTAACCCCGAAGACAGTATCGGGGCGGGTGGTAAACACCCGAATCTCCTTTTCGCTTACCCCGGGATGGTCAAGGCTGAAGGCAATCTCGGCGCCCAGGCTCTTACCCACCCAGTTGCGCTGCATTATCTTTATCCGCTCCGGCCAGTCGAGTCCGTCATGCTGCCTGAGCTCATCGGCATATCTGGTGATGCGGAAGAACCACTGCGCTAGGTCGCGGCGGGTAACCACGGTCCCGCAGCGCTCGCAGAAACCGTTTACCACCTGCTCATTAGCCAGCACCGTCTGGCAGTTAGCACACCAGTTCACCGGCGCCTTATCCCGATAGGCGAGGCCCGCTTCGTAGAGCTTGAGAAAGAACCACTGTGTCCACTTATAGTACTCCGGCAGGCAGGTGATTACCTCACGGCTCCAGTCATAGATGGCCCCGATGCTCTTAAGCTGGCGGCGCATGTTAGCTATGTTCTGCATCGTCCAGGTAAAGGGGTGGATACCACGCTTAATGGCGGCATTCTCCGCGGGCAGGCCAAAGGCATCAAAGCCCATGGGGTGGAGCACGTTACAGCCCTGCATCCGCTTAAAACGGGCGTGAACGTCAGCCGGCACCATGGCATACCAGTGCCCGATATGGAGGTCGCCCGAGGTATAGGGGAACATGGTCAGGGCATACCACTTGCGCCTGGTATCGTCCTCGGTGACCTGATACAGCTTATCTTCAGCCCAGCGCCGCTGCCACTTCCCCTCGATTTGCTGCGGGTTATATCCGACCGCCATTTAGCCCCCTATCTAAACAAAAACTCTCCGCCGCTAGACATTACCAGCGAAGAGCCACCTTACTACTGAACCACTGGTGGAGCCGGGGAACCAAAGGTAGAACCTTCAAGTCTGACTATCTCCACATTTAGGGCCGAGCTAATTATAGCACCGGGGCAGACTACTTGCAAAAGGCGCAGTCCCCTAGAGCCTAAATACGCTGCCGCTAACCCCCCGGAGGGACATCCGCCCCGGCGTTACTATTAGTCAGACTGTTTGAGATCGGGCCTGATTTTTCTGACTTCAACGTTTACTAAATACTTAGGGAAATACCCTTTAAACACCCGTACAATATCCTGCGCTGCTTTTTCCCCTGCCAACCTTGCCGAGTGCTCAGAGTACCAGGCAAGATGAGGAGTCAAGATAACGTTATCCATCTTCCGCAGCGGATTATCCGGTGCCGGAGGCTCCTGGGTCATGACATCCAGAGCCGCAAAAGCAATTTGGCCACTCTTCAGCGCTTCGATTAACGCCTCTTCGTCTACCACCGGCCCGCGCGCCGTGTTGATAAGCACCGCCGACGGCTTCATCAGGGCAAACTCCCGCTTCGATATCATGCCGCGAGTATCACTATTGAGCGGGGCATGTACCGAGATGAAATCCGAGGAAGCCAGTAACTCCTCCAGACTGACCAGCTTAACGCCGTGCTCTTCGGCAAGCTCAGCCAGGATAAACGGGTCGCTGGTCTGTATATTAAGACCAAAACACTTGGCCCTACTGGCTACCGCTCTGGGTATCTTACCGAAACCGACCAGGCCCAGCGTGCAGTCCTTCAGCGCCGGCACCGGCAGCAAATCCTTGAAATTCCAACCTCCCGACTCTATCTGCTTTGTACCCCTGACCACCCGGCGCGCCACGCTCAAAAGCAGCGCCATAGCGTGGTCGGCGACCTCTTCAATACAGTAGTCGAGCACGTTGGCTACTGGAATCCCTCTGGCTGTGGCCGCGCTAACATCGACATTGTCATAGCCAATGCCGCGCCGCACGATTATACGACATTTCTTGAGCGAGCCGATTACCTTAGCGGTTACCGGAATATAAACATTTATGATAGCATCAGCGTCCTGAGCCAGCTCTATCAGCTCAGCCTCAGTCTTGGCATTGCCGTAGGTGAGAGCAGCCCCGGCCTCCTTCAAGATAGCCTCTTCTGGAATAGTCGGGCGCAGTAGATCCGTGGTGACCACCCTATACATTCGAATCTCCCCCCTTTAATTTAGAATATCTCCGTCTCAGGTATCGGGCCAAGATGAGAGGCAGCTCTTGGGCAGCAACCGGCTCAAGATAGACCCTGCCTCTATAATGGAGCGGATGAACACATCCTCCCCAGAGGTCAGAGAAGGCGTTTACTTTCTGATTTCATCAACGATTTTCTGGAACTCCTCCTTACACAGGGCACATCTCTGGTCAAGCGCCTGCAACTTGACCCGCTGCACCACCTTCTGCAGCTCCTCATCACTGAGTTCAATACCGAGTTCCTCGGCCCAGAGCAGAACGTTATCCGCCCCGCTCTTCTTGCCCATCAGTATCTGTGGCGCCCTGTGGCCCACGAAATCTGGATGCACCGGGAAAAGCTCGGTCGGATATTCATGGTAAACATTGCGGTACCAGCTGGTTACGATTCCAGACTCTATATCGTAGGCCATGTCGCCTATGAAAGGCCGATTAGAGGGAATACTCGTCCCCGAAAGCTCTCTCACCAGCTTGGAGAGCTCATTAAGCTTCTCATATTTAATGCCGGTGTCAATCCCGTATAGAGTCAATAGCGCCAGGACTGTCTCCTCCATCGGGGTATTTCCCGTCCGCTCACCAATCCCGGTAACCGTGGTATGAATTACCTCAGCCCCGGCCATAATAGCCATGATGCTATTGGCCACCGACAGACCGAAATCAGCGTGGAAGTGAACCTCCAGCGGCTTTTTAATCCTTTCCCGGACTCTCTTGGCAAAATAGCTAGCACCGTGGGGCGATAATACCCCGAAGGTATCGACCAGCGTGAAAGCATCCATATGCCCCTCGTTGGCAACCCTCTCAATGAGGTTGAGGAACCAGTCCATCTCGGCCCTGGTAGCGTCAATGGTAAAAAACACCGTGTATAGCCCCATCTCCTTGGCGGCGGTAGTCGCCTTGATAGACAGGTCAATCGCCTTTTCAAGCGGCCACTTGTAGGCGTACTGAATCAGGTGTTCACTTGACGGAATCTCGATGACAATGCCCTTGACACCACAGTCAGCGGCTCTCTTTACGTCGTCAACCATGCAACGCGAAAAACAGAAAATCTCCGGCCCCAGGTTCCTCTTCACAATCTCCTTTATCGCCGCCTCGTCAGCAGCCGACACCGCCGGCATACCAGCCTCGATGCGATGGACTCCGGCTTCAGCCAGCTTCTCCGCGATGCGTATCTTATCGTCTTTGGTAAAGATGATCCCGGCCTGCTGCTCACCGTCACGCAGCGTGACATCATGGATTTTTACCTGACTTGGCGGGTTCAGCCCTTTAGTAACCTCCGGCAGATAATTCCAGGGGCTGACGAACCAGTTTTCTGTTTTCCACTGTGTTGCTTGAGACTCTTTTTGCATTAAAACCTCCTTCTTGCTCACCAATACGGAGCCCAACGGCACCGTTAAGAGCCAGGTAACAATAACAGATCTCCCAACCATAATTGTAACAAAACATTGCTACCTGGCTCAACTTAACTATTTAATATCAAGATATTCTAAACCTGTCCTAGTAGAACCCCAGACTCAGGAATATGTCCCTACCAGCTCCTTCAGCTCTAAGCCTTCCAGGCTTGAATCCAGGGGCTTACCGGTCTTGGGGTCCCAGCCAAGTGCCCGGTAACCATTCTCTTTCATGGCTTTAAAGTCTAACTTGGTATCTTTGGCCGGGCCGTCGGGCATAGCCGCTTCAAGTCTCTTGGGCAAGCGCCAGCCGTCGGTGCTAACTCCTTCGCGAATGTTAAAAGCCTGGCGCAGGGTCTGAATCCGACGTCCTGCCTTCAAGCCTTCTTCCAGGGTAAAGTCCCATCCGGTAGCCGCTGTTATCAGCTCAATTAAGGGCATGCTATCCGGGCAGATTCCGAACTCACAGAGGCCAGCCGCCCACCACAGACGCTCCAGGTCGCTGCATAAAGCCCACACCGATGCGCCGGCTCCGGCGTCAGTCAGGTCTGACTGAGGTATGATATCGGCTGACCAGAAGGGGGCACCCATAGCGTGCCACTGTATGAACGTGGAGCAGGTATGTCTGGACGGAGACGGGTCGCAGACATAGCCCCAGGCGTGCCCCAACTTCTGCCTCGGGTCGTGAGCCGGCAGAGACGTGCCTGCGGTATGTATTGCCCATTCCTCGGAGCCCTGGCCAAGACGGCTGGCTGCTTTTTGGGGCCCGTCGGCCAGCACCGCACCAAAGCCCTCTCGCTTACCTATCTTTTCTACCATCTTCACCATAGCCTCGGCATCACCCCAGTTGAGCTTGATGCCATCGGTGTCCTTTTCGCTGATAACACCCCGCTCCCAGCACTCCATAGCGAAGGCGATAGAAGCTCCTACCCCTATGGTATCCAACCCGTACCGATTACAGAGGTCGTTAGCCTTAATAATGGAGACAACATCGTCTATCAAACAATTAGAGCCCATCATAATCAGCGTCTCGTACTCCGGCTTAGTCCCTTCGATGACACCGTAGGGACTATCCTCCACCTTAAGCCAGCCCTTACAACCCATGGGGCAGCCGAGACAGCCGTGTTTCTTGACCTGGTACTTGGTAACTTCATCGCCATTCAGCTTGCCGTGGGTGGGAAAACTCTCCTCGCCATGAAGCTGGAAATTCTTAACGGGCGAACCACCAGACGTCACATGGGGAGAAACGAAGGAGCAGGTACCCCACTGTTTGAACATGGGGACGAAGGGATGATCCGTTTCTTTGACACTCTGCAGGTACTGCTTACGCAGGGTACTGAATTGCTCCGGTTGAGCTAGCGGGGCTTTTTTGTTACCCCTGGCCGCAACTGCCTTAAGGCGTTTTGAGCCCATTACGGACGCCAGTCCGTCCCTGGCGGCGGCACAGCCTTCGTGTATTATGGCCGCCAGCAGCGATTGCTTCTCCCCGGCCGGGCCGATACAGGTAACCTTTATCCGCTTGTCGCCGAGCTCATCCCTGATACCGCTTTCGGTCATGACGGTATCGGAACCCCATATCGCCGACGCATCTCTAAGCTCAGCTTTACCTTCATCCAGGAAAAGATAGACCGGTTTGGGGGAGATACCGGTGAAGAAGACACCGTCATAGCCAGCCCCCTTGAGCTCGGCAGCAAAGCTGCCGCCGATGTTGGCATCGCCCCAGCCGCCAGTGACCGGCGATTTGGCCACGATTTGAAACCGGGCGCCATGGACATTAAATCCGGTCAGGAGACCGGTGACAAAGCCAATCATATTATCCGGGCCCAGAGGGTCGGCCTTGGGCTTCATGTGCCCGTAGAGAATCCGCGCTCCGAGACCCTGACCGCCAACAAACTGCCGGTAGGTCTTCTCCGGGAGGCTCTCCTCCTTGATAGAACCAGTCGTCAGGTCAACAAACAGGACCTTGCCGTTGAACCCATACATGATTTAACCTCCTAAATTATTATCATTCAAGTCGTCCCGTAAGTGGTACGATATTCAGAATGCTGCCCAGCTGCTGCTTACATCCTTTACCTCCTCTAACGATTAGTGTCTTTCACTTAAAGAGCAATGCGGCACTGTGTTGGCCATTGAGATAGACAACCCTCCACCGCGATAGTAACCCCATCGTTCTAAGCTATGTATTTTTCAAACCACCCAGGTTTTGAGCCGATAACGTTCAAAGACTCA
>DUEB01000020.1 GCA_011176655.1 Dehalococcoidia bacterium
TCTAACCAACTATTAGAAAAGAGGAGGTCATCCAATGAGCTTTGAGGACAAGTCTCTTCAGTGTTCTGATTGTGGAGCTACCTTCACCTTCAGCGCTGAGGAACAGGAATTCTTCCAGGCTAAGGGCTATACCAACGAGCCCAAGCGTTGTCCCTCATGCCGCGCTGCCAGGAAAGCTGAGCGCTATGGCGATTCTGGCTACGAGTCTAGGGCTCGGCGCCAGATGTTCCCGGCGGTATGTGCTGAGTGTGGCAAAGAGACCGAGGTACCGTTCGAGCCTCGGCAGGGTAGGCCGGTATATTGTAGCGAGTGCTACAACAAAGTCAGACTGAACAGGTAATACAAATCTGACGTTATGGACATACATAGGCCGGGGCTGCCTGGTCTATGTATGTCCCTGGAATGTGTGGTGTGTTATAACTTTTGAGGTTTCCGTACGTGAAGGAGAGACTCAGGACTCTCTGTTAAGGCGCTTTCAAAGGATGGTGCAGATGAGCGGCGTTCTGCGCGAGGTAAAGGCTCATCGTTACTTTCTATCCAAAAGGGATGCTGCCCGTCTGAAGGTAAAAAGGAACGCCAGGCGGAGGCGAGTCGGGAGGTAGGGTGGACTATGGCCGTAGCCATAGTGTAGCTCAGGGTATTGTAGTCAGTAGGGGGCGATATGAAGATTTATGTGGGTAACCTGGCACATGAGGTAACTGAAGATGAGCTGGAGCAGGAGTTCGCGGCTTTCGGAGAGGTGGTATCGGTAAGCGTCGTGACCGACCGGTATACGGGGCGGCCCAGAGGCTTTGGCTTTGTTGAAATGGCCAAGGTAGCTGAAGGGCAGGCTGCCATTGCCGGCCTCAACGGAAAGATGCTCAAGGAGCGGACGCTTAATGTCAGTGAGGCTCGCCCTCGTCCCGACAGCCGTGGGGGGGGTCCCCGGTCTTCTAACCGGGACCGGAGGGGTGGTGACTTTGGTGGGGGGCGGCAGAGGAGATACTAAGCGGTTTTCCATTTTCCGCTGAATTCAATGATAGCTTCGCAGAGAGAACCTGGGGGATGAGCCCGCCCGCTTGATTGTCGCCGAAGGTGGGTGTTCCGCGGTAGAGGCGAGATAAGCCTCGCCGTCCGGGGTTTGAATAATATAGCTAAATAGCGACTTAGGGTTGCGAGCCTGAGAGTCGTTTTTATTTTTATTAAGCGCTACTGCCAGCCTCGGTGTCAGTTGTTCAGCCCGGCCAGCTTCAAAACCGACGGCACAGGCATGTCTTACCTCTTGAGTCGCCCGGCGCTGGATTTTCGGTCTTAACAGCCGGTGCTTGGGAGTGTTATACTGGGCAGCAGTGAAGGAGATTATCCCCAATGTCAGGCGTTCTATCCCGGCATGATATCTACCGGTTGCTAGAAAAAGAGCCGCCTCTCATCGAAGGTTACCTTACTCTTGACGAGCAGGTTCAGCCTAACGGCTTTGACCTGACGCTGCGTGAGATAGCTTTGCTTGAGTCGTCGGGCAGGATAGCGGTCAGGAATGCCGAGAGGCGGTTACCGGAGCTGGCCCCTCTGGCCTTTAACGGCCTGGGTTTTATCGACCTGGCGCCCGGTATCTACTCCATTACCTATAACGAGATTGTCCATCTGCCCCGGAATGTCATGGCTCTGGCCAGGCCCCGGTCCAGCCTGCTGCGCTGCGGGGTTACCGTGGGCACGGCGGTGTGGGATGCTGGCTACTCCGGGCGTTCCCAGTCCCTGCTGGTGGTTTACAATAGCCGGGGTTTCCGTGTGCAGAAGAATGCCCGAATCGTGCAGCTTGTTTTTCTGTGGCTGTCTCAGGAGACAGAGGGCTATCACGGGGCCTACCAGCACGAGAATATAGACTGACTTATGTCCTAGTCTAGCCGTGCGCTGTTGACATTTGCATTTGGCTATGTTAAACTCAGTCGTTAGCTTTCGGTGTCACAACTGATAAGCGATAGATTGGAGCTAGATTCAATCTATCGTTTCTATCTTAGAATGGATGAGCCAGGGCTCGTCCATTAAAATTGTGAGGGTATAGGAGGTAGTCGTTGCCTACGGTTAATCAGCTAATCCGTAAAGGGCGTAAGAGGGTTACCAAGAAGGCGAAAACACCGGCCTTGCGCTTTAGCTATAATGCCTTGAAGAATAAGAGGGTTTTCGGGAAGGGCTCTCCCCAGAAACGCGGGGTCTGTGTCTATGTTAAGACAACGACTCCGAAGAAGCCCAACTCGGCGTTACGCAAGATAGCCAAGGTGAGGCTGACTAACGGGGTGGAGGTGCTAGCCTATATTCCGGGTGAGGGGCACGAGTTGCAGGAGCACTCGGTGGTTCTGATTCGGGGCGGCCGGGTGCGGGATTTACCCGGTGTCCGCTATCATGTCGTTCGGGGTGCGCTGGATGCTACCGGCGTCGCCGGCCGACGTCAGGGACGCAGTAAGTACGGAAGCAAGCGAGCTAAAGAGGCCGTTGAGGTCGAATAACTGGGGGGATAAATGCCAAGGCGAGCCCGGGTTACCAAGAGAGAAATGCTGCCTGATGCCAAATACCACAGCGTGACCGTGTCTCGGTTGATTAATAAGGTAATGCTGGGTGGTAAGAAGAGCACTGCGGAGCGGGTTGTCTACGGGGCTCTGCAGCTTCTGGAACGGGAGGAGTCCAAGCCTCCGGTCACCGTTCTGGAGCAGGCTCTAAAGAATATTATTCCGGTGCTCGAGGTTAAGCCGCGCCGGGTTGGCGGGGCGACCTACCAGGTGCCGATAGAGGTGAGGCCAGACCGCGGTCTGGCGCTGGCTATCCGCTGGCTGATGAAGTCGAGCCGGACCAGGAACGGACGGTCTCTGGCGGAGCGGATGGCGGCTGAACTCAGCGATGCGGCTAAAGGACAGGGGGCTTCGGTCAAGAAGCGCGAGGATACTCATAAGATGGCTGAAGCGAACCGGGCCTTTGCTCATTATAGATGGTGAGGTGGTCAATATTAGTAATACTAGTGTCTTGCTTGATAATTCAGTAAAACCGAAGCGCAGGACAGAGGATAGGGCTGTGCCAGAGCGTTTCCCTTTAGAGCACATACGTAATATAGCCATCATCGCTCATATCGATGCCGGTAAGACGACCGTCACCGAGCGGGTGCTCTATTACACCGGACGTACCTACAAGATAGGCGAGGTGCATGAAGGAACCGCAGTCATGGACTGGATGGAGCAGGAGCGGGAGCGCGGCATCACGATTACGGCGGCGGCTACCACCTGCCACTGGCAGGCTCACCGCATCAACATTATTGACACACCCGGCCATGTTGACTTTACGGCTGAGGTGGAGCGGAGTCTGAGGGTGCTCGATGGCGGCGTGGTGGTTTTTGATGCGGTGGCCGGGGTTGAGGCTCAGTCCGAGGTGGTCTGGCGCCAGGCGGATAGATACCATGTCCCCCGAATCTGTTTCATTAATAAGATGGATAGAATCGGGGCTGACTTTAACCGGGCCCTGTCTATGATTGAGCAGCGCCTCAAGGCCAGGCCCCTGCCGTTACAAATACCCCTGGGCAGTGAGGCATCGTTTGCGGGCGTTATCGACCTGGTTGAGAACAAGGCCTGGCATCTCGACGAGGACCCGGACTCGAAACCGCGTGAGATGGCTATTCCTGAATCGGATAAGGGGCGGTGCAGCGAGTTCCGTCAGGCGCTGGTTGAGAAGCTGGCAGAGGTCGACGACGATATCATGGCGGCTTACCTCGAGGGCCGGGATATTGCCCCCGCCGAGCTGAAGGCGGCCTTGAGGAGGGCGACCCTGGCTAACAAGGGGGTGCCGATTCTATGCGGGAGCGCCCTTAAGAACAAGGGTATTCAGCTTCTACTCAATGCCATCTTGGACTATCTCCCCTCGCCGCTGGACGTGCCGCCGATAAAGGCGGTTGACGCCCGAACCGGGGCTACAGTCACTCGTCCGGCTCAGGATGACGCCCCCTTTACCGCGCTGGCCTTCAAGGTGGTTACCGACCCCTTTGTCGGCCGCCTGGTTTATCTCAGGCTTTACTCGGGTAAGGTAAAGGCCGGGGCTCAGGTGTTTAACGCCGCCCGGGGCAAGAAGGAGCGTATCGGGCGGCTGCTGTTGATGCACGCCAACCATCGTGAGGAGATAGACGAGGCTGATACCGGGGCGATTGTGGCGACCCTGGGTCTCAAGAACACCTTTACCGGTGATACCCTGTGTCACCAGTCGCAGGCAGTGCTTCTGGAGGCGATTCGTTTTCCAGAGCCGGTGGTCTCGGTGGCCATTGAGCCCAAGAGTCGGGTTGACCAGGACAGGATTGGCGAGGCCCTGAACAAGCTGGCCGAGGAGGACCCCACCTTCAAGGTAACCCATAACCAGGATACCGGGCAGACCGTTATCTCGGGGATGGGGGAACTCCACCTGGAGGTTCTGGTCGGGCGTCTGTTCAGTGAGTTTAAGGTGGGGGCCAGGGTGGGTAGGCCCTGGGTTGCCTATATGGAGACGATAACGGTACCGGTCCGGGCCGAGGGCAGGTTCGTTAAGCAGACCGGGGGCCGCGGCCAGTACGGTCACGTCTGGCTTGAGCTTGAGCCGGTGGAGCGTGGCACGGGCTTTCAGTTTGTGGACAAGGTCAAGGACGGTTCCATACGGAAGCAGTATATCCCGGCGGTAGCGGCCGGTGTCCGGGAGGCGATGGAGACCGGGGTGATTGCCGGCTATCCGGTGGTCGATATCAAGGCGACCCTCTATGACGGCAGTTATCATGATGTTGACTCTTCAGACCTGGCCTTTAAGATGGCGGGCTCAATAGCGCTGAGAAGCGGCGTTAACCGGGCCCAGCCGATACTGCTGGAGCCGGTGATGAAGCTGGAGATAGTGGCCCCGGGGCAGTTTCTCGGTGATATCATCGGCGACCTTAATTCGAGGCGGGGACAGGTGTCCGCTATGGAGACGCAGGTTGATATGAGCGTTGTCCGCGCCATGGTGCCCCTGGCGGAGATGTTCGGCTACGCCAGCGACTTAAGGTCGATGACTCAGGGAAGGGCTACCCATTCCATGGAGTTCTATCGTTATCAGAGAGTACCGGCGGAACTGGCCGATAAGATAAAGGCTACCGGAGGGAGATGAGCCGTGCTCGGCACAGCATTGTGACCGAGCCGGGGTGTTTATAGAGGCATAGTTTATGGCAAAGCAGAAGATTCGTATCAAGTTAAAGGGCTATGACCACAAGATACTAGACCTGTCGGCGATGCAGATAGTCGGGGCGGTGGAGCGGACGGGGGCGGTGGTCAGCGGGCCGATACCGCTGCCCACCCGTATCAAGAAGTTTAGCGTTATCCGCTCGCCCTTTATTGATAAGGACTCTCAGGAGCAGTTTGAGATTCGGACTCATAAGCGCCTGATTGATATTATCGAGACGACCTCCAAGACGATTGATGCCCTGACCAAGCTGAGCTTGCCCTCGGGGGTTGACATAGATATTAAGTTATGAAAGTAAGCGTACAGGATACTGAGCGGGGAAGGCGAGAGAGATGATACCCGGGATTATCGGCAAGAAACTGGGCATGACCCAGATATTCAGGGAGGGTGGTAAGGTGGAAGCGGTGACGGCGCTCGAGGCCGGCCCTTGCTCGGTGGTCCAGATTAAGACAGTGGCTAAAGAGGGGTATAACGCCGTCCAGCTTGGCTTCGGCGAGGCGAAGCGGCTCAAGTCTCCGGAGCGGGGGCACCTCAGAGGCCTGGGGAAGTTTAAGTACCTCCGGGAGTTCAGGGTGGATGATATCGGGGATATTGAGGTGAAGGTTGACGTCAGTCTCTTCAAGGAGGGCGACCTGGTTGATGTTACCGGCACGTCCAAGGGCAAGGGCTTTGCCGGGGTGGTGAAGCGCTATGGTTTTGCCGGCGGGCCGAAGACGCACGGCCAGTCTGACCGGCACCGGCATCCGGGTTCAATCGGGGCGACTACCTCGCCGGGGAGGGTGTTCAAGGGGACACGCATGGCCGGGCGTATGGGCGGGCAGCGGGTTACCGTGCGCAAGCTCGAGGTGCTCAGGGCCGACCCGGAGCGTAATCTCCTCCTGATTAAGGGGGCCGTGCCCGGGGCTAAGAACGGGCTGCTCTTGATAACAAAGTCGGCTGGGGGGGAGTGAGGCAATGCAACTTCCAGTCTACAGTCTTGGTGGAGAGATAGTGAAACAGATTGAGGTCAGCGACCGGCTTTTTGCCGAGCCGTTTAACGAGGCGGTGGTGCATCAGGCGATGGTGCGTCAGCAGGCAAACGCCCGTCAGGGAACGGCGAGCACCAAGACGCGCAGTGAGGTCGCGGGGAGCACCCGGAAGCTGTTTCGGCAGAAGCACACCGGCTCTGCCCGGGCGGGCAGTATTCGCTCACCGCTGCGTCGCGGCGGCGGTGTTGTTTTCGGGCCCAAGCCGAGGAGCTACCGGCAGGCGATGCCGAAGAAGATGCGCCGCCTGGCGCTGAGGTGTATGCTCTCGGCTAAAGCGAGAGACGGCGAGCTGAAGGTTATCGAGGGTCTTGAGCTCGCTGAGCCCAAGACCAGGGAGATGGCGCGCATTCTGGCGGCTCTGGGCGTAGATAGCTCGGCCCTTATTGTTACCGGTGGGCCGGAGGCTAACGTGGCTAAATCGGCTCGCAACCTGTCGCTGGTTAAGGCTATGCCCGCCAGCATACTGAGCGTGATTGACCTTCTCTCTTATAGAGTGTTGTTAATGACCGAGTCTGCCGTGCGTAAGGCAGAAGAGCTATGGGGAAATGGCTTATCTCAAGGAGGTGGCAGTGCATCCCTACGAGGTGTTGCGCCGTCCGGTGATAACTGAGAAGAATACCGGCCTGCAGGCATTGGGCAAGTATGCCTTTGAGGTCGCGGAGAAGGCTAACAAGCAGCAGATTAAGCAGGCTGTGGAGAGTGCCTTCGGGGTTAAGGTGACCGCGGTTAACGTGATTCGGGTTCGTGGTAAGACACGGCGCATAGGTCGGCGGCAGGTGTTGACCCAGTCCTGGAAAAAGGCGATAGTAAGCCTCCAGTCTGGGGACAGCATACAATTCTTTGCCGGGGTATAGGATTTATGAAGGAGGAGCTTAGGTGGCGTTAAAGGTATATCGGCCAACCTCGCCGGGGCGGCGTGGCATGAGCGGCTCCACCTTTGAGGAGATAACCAAGAGTCGGCCGGAGAAATCGTTACTCAAGCCTCTGAAGAAGAGGGGGGGACGTAATAATCAGGGCCGGATGACGGTTCGCCATCGGGGCGGAGGCGCCAAGCGAAGGCTGCGCATTATTGACTTCAGGCGCGATAAGATTGGCGTCCCGGGCAGAGTGGCGGCTATTGAGTATGACCCTAACCGGTCGGCGAACATTGCTCTTATCTACTATGCCGACGGGGAGAAGCGCTATATCCTGGCCCCTCTGGGGCTCAAGGTGGGGGATACGGTGAAGTCGGGTAGTGACGCCGAGATAAAATTGGGCAACGCCCTGCCCTTGAGGTTAATCCCGAGTGGGACAATGCTGCATAATATCGAGATGGATAAGGGGCGGGGGGGACAGATGGTGCGCAGCGCCGGAGCTGCTGCCCAGCTTATGGCTAAGGAGGGGAGACATGTTCTGGTGCGCCTGCCGTCTGGTGAGATGAGGCGTGTCGATAGCAATTGTGTGGCGACTATCGGGCAGGTGGGCAATATTGACCGTCGCAGCATTAAAATGGGTAAGGCGGGTCGCCGGCGCTGGCTGGGTTGGCGCCCGACGGTCAGAGGGTCGGCGATGACGCCGCGCGACCATCCCCACGGTGGTGGGGAAGGGAGGTCGCCGATAGGGCTTCCGGGGCCGAAAACGCCCTGGGGGAAGCCGGCTCTGGGACACCGGACTCGCAAGCTGAAGGCCTCCGACCGGCTGATTGTCAAGCGGCGGGGGAAGTAGATAAATTGAGGGTAGCGTAGTATGTCAAGGTCAACCAAGAAAGGCCCGGCCATTGATGCTAAACTGCTGAAGAAGGCAGAGGCGGTCAGCCGTTCCAGTCAGAAGACGATAATCAAGACCTGGTCGCGTTCGTCCACGGTGCTGCCGGT
Organism: Dehalococcoidia bacterium; assembly: GCA_011176655.1. GTDB lineage: Bacteria > Chloroflexota > Dehalococcoidia > Dehalococcoidales > UBA5760 > UBA5760. The sequence goes on from DUEB01000020.1 coordinate 8,069, forward strand.
GATGGTGGGACTGACTATCGGGGTGCACAACGGCCGGAGGCACGTGCCCATCTTTATCACGGAGAACATGGTGGGGCATAAGCTGGGTGAGTTTGCGGCTACCAGAACCTTCAGGGGGCACGTTTCTAGGTCAGAAAAAACCACCCGGGTGAAAAAGCAGTAGCTCGGCTAGGTCTGGGCAGGATAAGGAATGGAAGTTAAAGCAGTCGCCAAGAATATAAGGGTATCGCCGCGCAAGCTGCGTCCTCTGGTGAACATGGTGCGCGGCCGGAGTGTGGCGGACGCCCTGACCATGCTTGAGTTTGCCACCACGCCCAAGGCGAAGGTTATTGCCAAGGTCGTTAAGTCGGCGGCGGCTAATGCGGAGAACAATTATCAGATGCCGCCGTATCTTAAGATTACTCGTATATTTGTTGATGAAGCGCCGACCTTAAAGCGCTTCCGACCCCGAGCCAGGGGCCGGGTCGGTCATATTCTCAAGCGGGCCAGCCATATTACCGTCTTCGTCGCTGAGGAGGAGGAAAAAGTTGGGACGTAAGGTTCACCCCGTCGGTTTCAGGGTGGGTATTATCCGTGATTGGCAGGCGAAGTGGTACGCCGATAAGAACTATCTGCAGTTATTGCAGGAAGACCTGAAGCTGAGACGGGCTATCCGCTCCAGGTATCTCGGTGCCGGTATTTCCCTGGTTGAAATCGACCGGCAGGGAGACAAGATATCGGTCAATATCCATACCGCTCGCCCCGGGGTGGTCATTGGCCGCGGCGGGCAGCGAGTTGACGAAATGAGGCAGCATCTCGAGGCCCTGGTCGGCAGCAAGGTTCAGCTTAATATCCAGGAGATAAGGCAGCCTGAGCTTGACGCTTATCTGGTGGCGGTTACGGTAGCGGAGCAGATTGAGCGGCGGATTGCCTACCGGAGGGCGATGAAGCAGTCTATTTTCCGCACCATTGAGGCGGGGGCTAAGGGGATGAGAATCAGGTGCGCCGGCCGCTTGGCCGGCGCTGAGATAGCCCGCTGTGAGGTAATGCATCAGGGGCAGGTGCCCCTGCAGAAGCTGCGGGCTGATATTGATTATGGCTTTACCGAGGCCCGTACCACCCTGGGCCGGATTGGGGTCAAGGTCTGGATATATAAGGGTGATATTCTGCCTGAGGCGGTGATTGAGGAGGTCGAGGAAATACCGGCGGTGGCGGCTGAGGCAGTTGCGGAGGAGGAACCGGCTGCCGTTTTAGAGGCGGTGGAGAAGCCGGCTGAAGTAACGCCTCTGGCGGCTGAGGAAAAGAAGCCGGCGCGTAAGAAGAAGGCGGAAGAAGCGGTCGCTGAGGTAACGCCTGCGGCGGCTGAGGAGAAGAAGCCGGCGCGTAAGAAGAAGGCGGAAGAAGCGGTCGCTGAGGTAACGCCTGCGGCGGCTGAGGAAAAGAAGCCGGCGCGTAAGAAGAAGGCGGAAGAAGCGGTCGCTGAGGCAGCGCCTGCGGTGGCTGAGGAGAAGAAACCGGCGCGTAAGAAGAAGGCGGCAGCCGAGGTCGCTGAGTTAGAGGGGACAGATGCTACAACCGAAGCGAGTTAAGTACCGCAAGTCTCATAAGGGGCGTCGCCGTGGTAAGGCTCAGGCCGGCCACAGGGTCGTTTTTGGGGACTACGGGCTGCAGGCGGCTGAGTGTGCCTGGCTTACCAGTCGTCAGATTGAGGCTGCCCGGCGGGCGATGACGCGTTATGTCCGTCGTGGCGGTAAAATCTGGATACGTATTTTCCCGGATAAGCCGGTTACCGCCAAGCCGGCGGAGACGCGCATGGGTTCCGGCAAGGGCGCGGTGGACCACTGGGTGGCCGTGGTCAAGCCGGGGAGGATTCTATTCGAAATGGGGGGGGTTGGTGAGGATGTGGCCAGGGGTGCTATGCGGCTGGCTTCGTATAAGCTGCCCATAAGCACTGAGTTCGTGGCTAAGGAGACCGGGGCGGGCCTGGGTGGTGATGCTGCAAGTAGGGGGCTAGGCTAAGAAATGAAGATTGATGAGCTCAGGGCGCTCGGTGTCGGGGAGCTGAGAAAGCAGTTGGATTCGGCTCATGAGGAGCTCTTCAACGTTCGTCTTCGTCTGGCTACCAAGCAGCTGACCAACCACCGGGAGATTCTCAGGCTGAAGAAGAAGATTGCTCGCATCGAGACAATACTTAGAGAGAGGGAGCTGGGTATAAGGCAGGCTTAGGATTATGGAGAGTAAGCGCAAAATTAAGGTTGGCCGTGTGGTGAGTAATCGCATGGATAAGACGGTGGTGGTGCTCGTGGAGATGCCGAAACGCCATGCGCTGTATAAGAAGATAATTAAGAGACGGGTCAAGTTTAAGGCCCATGATGAAAATAATGAGTGTGGGCTGGGGGATGTGGTTAAGATTATAGAGACTCGCCCTCTGTCGAAGTACAAGCGGTGGCGGGTTAGCGAGATAGTAACCAAGGGAGAGGTGGTGGAGATTCAGCCCAAAGAAATAGGCTTAGGTTCAACCGAGGACAGCTCAGCATGATTCAATCTTACACGAGACTTAAGGTAGCGGATAATACCGGGGCCCGGCAGCTTATGTGCATCAACATACTGGGGAGCCGAAAAAAGTATGCCCGGGTGGGTGACCTCATTGTGGCTTCGGTTAAGAGGGCCATCCCCGGGGCGATGGTGAAGAAGGGGGAGGTGGTGCGGGCGGTTGTCGTGCGCACGGCTCAGCAGTACCGGCGTCCCGATGGCTCTTCTATTAGATTTGACGAAAATGCCGCCGTGATTCTCACGGATAAGAATAACCCCAAGGGCACCCGGATATTCGGGCCGGTGGCCCGGGAGTTACGGGAGAAGAATTATACCAAGATTATATCACTGGCTCCGGAGGTGTTGTGAGCCGGTGCCGGGGGCGTGGGGCGCGGGTCTCAGCGAGGAGTGGTTGTGAAAATCAGAAAGAATGATACCGTATTAGTCCTGGCGGGTAAGGACAGGGGCAAAAAGGGCAAGGTGCGTTTTGCCTATCCCAAGAGCGAGCGGCTGCTGGTCGAGGGGGTTAACTTCATCAAGAAGCATGCCCGGCCCACCGGCCAGGCACGGCAGGCCGGCATAATCGAGCGTGAGGCGCCAATCCATGTCTCCAGCGTCATGCTGCTCTGCAGCCGGTGTAACCGTCCTACCCGGGTTGGCTTTCTTAAGCTGGAGGACGGCCACAGGGTTCGCATCTGCCGTTCCTGTAAAGAGGTGATTGATTAGATGTCGCGGCTCAAGGATAAATATCGGAAAGAGGTTATTCCCGGCCTGATGAAGCATTATGGATATCGCAATGTGATGCAGGTGCCTCGTCTGGAGAAGCTGGTGCTGGGCATCGGCCTGGGGGAGGCGATTCAGAACGCCAAGGCCCTGGAAGCGGCGGAGAGCGACCTGGCGGCTATTTCGGGGCAGCACCCGGTAGTCACCCGGGCTAAGAAGTCCATTGCTTCTTTCCGCTTGCGGGCGGGGATGCCTATCGGTTTGAAGGTTACCCTGCGCGGGGCGCGCATGTATGATTTCCTCGACAAGCTGCTGAACGCTGTCCTGCCGCGTCAGCGAGAGTTCCAGGGGGTTCCCCGGGATGCCTTTGACGGACGGGGTAACTACACACTCGGGCTCAGGGAGCAAATCATCTTCCCTGAGGTGGACTACGATAAGATAGACAAGGCGCGCGGCCTTGAGGTTTCCATCGTCACTACGGCGAAGACAGACGAGGAAGGCAGACAACTACTTGAGCTACTAGGTATGCCTTTTGTCAAGGGTTAGGAGTTTTATTGATGGCGAAGAAGGCTTTGGTTGTGAAGTCGCAGCGGCCGTCCCGGTATCGGGTACAGCGGTATAATCGTTGTCTCCTGTGTGGTCGGCCCCGGGCTTATATGCGGCGGTTTGGTTTGTGTCGTATCTGTTTCCGTAAGCTGGCTCTGGACGGTCAGATTCCGGGAGTGAGGAAGTCGAGCTGGTAAGAACAGATATGGCTAAGAGGTTAACGTCTGATTTTGGTTTGGAGAAGACTAATTTGACTCAGGGGGGTTATCAGTGACCGTTTCTGACCCAATAGCGGATATGCTAACTCGGATACGTAACGCCATTATGGCGCGGCATGACTCGGTGCTCATACCGGCCTCCAAGGTTAAGCTGGCTATCACCAGAGTCCTTAAGGCTGAGGGTTTCATTGGTGACTATGAGGTGGTCAAGGGTAAGTCTCACCGGGTCATCAGGATTCATCTCAGGTATGATGAGAATAACCAGGCGGTTATTTTCGGGCTGGAGCGGGTAAGCCGGCCCGGGCTGAGGGTATATACCGGGCGGAAGGAGATTCCCCGCGTCTATGGTGGCCTGGGTATCGCCATAGTGTCGACGCCCAAGGGGGTTATGACGGGACATCAGGCCTGGCGGGAGGGTATCGGCGGCGAGTTCATCTGCCGCGTCTGGTAGGTAGTTGGGATTATCATGGCTTTACGACTTAAATCAGTATCAACATTGAGGTTAGTATAGATGTCCAGAGTGGGGCGGATGCCGATAACGGTGCCACCGGGGGTGGTAGTCGAGATTAAGGATAGCCAGGTCACGGTGACCGGGCCCAAGGGGAAGCTTTCCCGGAGCTTGAACCCGGATATGTCCTTAGCCTTGAGCGGCGATACCCTGGCGGTATCGCGGCCCAGCGATAGCAAGGAGCACCGTTCCCAGCACGGGCTCACCCGGAGCCTCCTGGCTAACATGGTGGCGGGGGTGTCCCAGGGCTTTGAGAAGAACCTGGAGATTGTCGGTGTTGGTTACCGCGCCGAGAAGAAGGGGGATAATCTCGTCTTTCGTATCGGTTTTTCCCACACGGTAGAGGTGACCCCTTTGCCCGGGGTGTCCCTGGATGCCGAGGCTGCAAACCGCATTAAGGTGAGCGGCATTGATAAAGAAGTGGTTGGTGAAATGGCGGCTGAGATTAGGGCGATTCGTCCCCCCGATGCTTACAAAGGCAAGGGTATCCGGTATCTCGGCGAGCGGGTTCGCCTGAAGCCGGGTAAGGGTAAGCAGAGCGGGAAATAGAGAGGATAATAGAGGATAATAATTGAGTAGGCTTGAGCCAAGGGCGCTGCGACGGATAAGACATAAACGGGTCAGAGACCGGATAAGGGGGACGACTGACCGTCCCCGTCTGTGTGTCTTTCGCAGCCTGAACCACATCTATGCTCAGGTTGTTGACGATTCAAAGGGGCAGACCGTGGCCTGTGCCTCGACCCTGGAATCTGAGATAATGGCTGAGGTTGACGGTAAGGCAAAGACGGCTCGGGCTGAGCTGGTCGGTTCTCTGGTGGCCAGGCGGGCCTTGAGTAAGGGGATAGCGCAGGTAGTCTTCGACCGTGGCGGCTACAAATATCATGGCCGCGTCAAGGCTCTGGCTGAGGCAGCCAGGCAGGGAGGACTGCACTTCTAGGAAAGGTGGTACTTAGCTAGGTGGCGGATTTGGCAAGCAGAATAGACCCGGACGAGCTGGTGCTCAGTGATAAGCTGATTTATCTTAACCGTGTCTCCAAGGTGATGAAGGGGGGTAAGCGCCTCAGTTTCAGTGCCTTGGTGGTGACCGGTGATGGTAACGGGCATGTCGGCATCGGTCAGGGTAAGGCTAAAGAGGTGCCGGTGGCAATCAATAAGGCCGGTGCCGATGCCAAGAAGAACCTGGTCAGGGTGCCCTTGTCAAGGTCTACCATTCCTCACGAAATAACGGTCAAACTCGGTGCCGCCAGGGTACTATTGAGGCCGGCAGCGCCGGGGACGGGTATTATTGCCGGGAGCAGTATCCGAATGGTGATGGAGGCGGCGGGCATTAAGGATGTGCTCACCAAGTCGCTGGGCAGCTCTAACAAGGTCAATATGGCCAAGGCGACCATACTGGCTCTCCGGCGGCTTAGGGACCCGAAGGAGGCGCTGGCGAAGCGTAAGCCAAAGCCGGTCTCGGAGACTGGGGAGGTGGCGAGCCGTGGCTAGGCTTGGTGTCGTTTGGGTCAAGAGCGGTATCGGCTACGACCGGACTCAGAAGAGGACGTTAAGGGCCCTTGGGCTGCATCGCCTGAACCAGAGGGTTGTCCATGACGACTGTGCCTCGGTCAGGGGGATGATTAATAAGGTGAAACATCTGGTAAAGGTGGAGGTAGCAGGCTCGTGAGGCAGGACGAAATCTCTCCAGCCAGTGGCTCTAGAAAGAATAGGAAGCGGGTGGGTCGCGGTGATGGTAGCGGGCACGGCACCTACTGCGGACGGGGCGTTAAGGGGCAGAAGTCCCGCTCCGGCTTCAGCAGGAAGCGCGGCTTTGAGGGGGGGCAGCTACCCCTGATTAAGCGCCTGCCGCGTAAGCGTGGCTTCACCAATATCTTCAGGACGGAGTACAGCCTGGTTAATGTCGAGGCGCTCAACCGATTTGAGGCGGGGAGCGAGGTCACTCCGGACAGACTGGTTGAGGCCGGGGTGGTGAAGTCGCTAAGTCGCCCGATTAAAATTCTGGCGCGGGGGGACCTCGGTCATCCCCTGTCAGTAAAGGCAAACAGGTTCTCCGCTGCCGCTAGAGCCAAGATTGAGGCGGCGGGGGGCACCGTGGAGGAGATGGGACATGCGGCAGAGTCAAGCTGACTCGGCGCTGGCGCCGCAACCCAGAGCCAGACGGCCGGGGCAGGGAGGAAGGTCAACCAGACCGCGACTCTTGCAGGCAATGTTAGATGCTTTTCGTCTGCCTGACTTGAGGCATCGCATCCTCTTCACCGTCGGCTTACTGGTGGTCTTTCGTTTTGTGGCCCACGTGCCCCTGCCCGGGGTGGATACGGCTGCCATGCAGCAGCTCTTTCAGAACATGCCGATACTGGGCATGCTCGACCTGTTTAGCGGCGGTGCCATGAGGCAGTTCAGCGTGGCTGCCATGGGGGTTTACCCCTATATTACCGCTTCCATCATTATGATGCTCTTAACGCCGGTTATCCCCCGCCTCCAGGCCCTGTCCCAGGAGGGAGAGGCCGGGCGAAACCGGATTAATCAGATAACTCACTGGCTCACGGTGCCTCTGGCGGGTCTTCAGGGTTACGCGCAGATTGTAATATTGCAGCGGGCTGACCCTCCGGTGCTGGCCAGTACCGCCAACATGACCATCGCCACCATGGTTATTTCCATGATAGCCGGCACCATGTTCCTGGTCTGGCTGGGGGAACTGATTACCGAGAATGGTATCGGTAACGGGATATCAATAATCATCTTCGGGGGTATTGTCGCCAAGTTCCCTGAGCTTATCGGACAGAGTTCTCTGGCGGTACAGGGAGGACAGGGCGCCGGTGTGACTGGTTATTTTGTAATAATCCTGATTGCGATTGTGGCTATAGTTGTCTTTACCGAGGCGCACCGGCGGATTCCGGTGCAGTATGCCAAGAGCGTTTTTCGGGGCGGTCGTATGTATCGGCAGGCGGGCTCGACCCATATCCCGCTGCGGGTAAATACCGCCGGGATGATACCGCTTATCTTTGCCATGTCAATCGTTATGTTCCCCGGCATGATTGCCAGCTATTTCGCGGCGCCAGCCGGGGCTGACCCCAATTTTGCTAACACGGTACAGAACCTGTTTAACTCCCAGGGAGGCTTGTATTGGGGGTTATTCTTTGTGCTGACGATGGCTTTTGCCTTCTTCTACACGATGGTAATCTTTCAGCAGCAGGACCTACCGGGGACATTGCAGCGCCAGGGCGGTTTTATCCCGGGCATCAGGCCGGGGAGGCATACCTCTGAGTATCTAAACCAGGTTATCAAACGTATTACCTGGGCGGGCGCCCTGTTTCTGGCGGTGGTGGGTATCGTGCCCTTTATCGCACAGAATGTAACCAATGTTCAGGTAATTCAGCTCTCCAGTATGGGCCTGATTATCGTGGTCGGGGTGGTGCTGGATACTATGAAGCAGATAGAAGCCCAGCTCGTGATGCGCCGCTACGAAGGTTTTATAAAATGATCGCGGGGTATAA
>DUEB01000200.1 GCA_011176655.1 Dehalococcoidia bacterium
ACCAAGCATACCAGGCGCTTCATGCGCAGCGAACACTACCAGCCCCAGTTGAGCGACCGCAGCAGCCGGGAAAGGTGGGAGGCAGAAGGTAAAAAAGCCGCCTGGCAGCGGGCGGCTGAGGTGGTGAAACACCTGCTTGAGGTTCATAGCTACCGCCTGCCCGCCGCAGTGAGACAGCAGATAGTCTCAGAGATACCGGGGATTAGCGCCTGAGAGACAAATGCCCGGGGGATAGCCCAAGGCACCCAGATTCCAGCCGCCAGGTTAACCCTGTGCGTTGGGCATGAATTCTAGAGCAGGAGAAAAATAATATGGCACGACCGGGAGTACTGATAGAACCATATCAGCGGCTCAAGCTGGAGCAGGTAGAGCAGATACACCGCGCCTCTCTGGAGATACTAACCGACCCCGGCATAATCTGCTTTAACCGCACCGCCGCCGAGCTATTCTCCGACTCCGGCGCCGAGGTCATCGCCACGGGGCGGGAAGATGCGCCTACCTGGCAGCTCAAGATTCCGGAGCGCCTGATTTCAGAAGCCATTGACACGTGCCCCAAGGTGGTGAAGCTGGGGGCGCGGGACGAACAAAACAGCCTCATCCTGGACGGCGCCGAGGCCAGGGTACACTTCGCCTCGGGCTCCGAAGCCAACAAATGGTTGGACATGGACGTGGAGACCTTCGTCAGCAAGCGCGACCCGACCCATGAGACGGAGCTACCGGTGTTCCGGGCGGAGAAAGGCACCACCGAGCGGCTGGCACAGGCGGCACGCCTCTGCGAACACCTTGATTCCTGGGACAGCTTCCTGCGCACAGTCAATATTCAGGATGACGACATTAACCGCGATAATAAGGACGTCAACAAGTTCTTTGTCTCGCTTAACAATACTACCAAGCACGTCATGTCCGGGCTGACCGAGATTACAAAGCTAAAGAACGTGGTTAAGATGGCCCGGATTATCGCCGGCGGAGACAAGGCGTTCCGCGATAACCCGATTATCTCCTTCATTACCTGCGTGGTAAAGAGCCCCTTGCAACTGGTAGACGACACCACACAGAAGGCGATAGAGATAACCAGGCTGGGCATTCCCCTGGTCATCTCCAGCTCTCCCCAGGGCGGCTCCACCGCCCCCATCAGAGAGGAGGGCATGGTCGCCCAGATAAACGCCGAGATTCTGGCAGGGATAACGCTGACCCAGCTGGTAAACAAGGGCGCAGCGGTGCTCTACGGCAGCGTCCCGGTAAGAGCGCGCATGGACAATCTCTACGACTCTTACGGAGTCCCCGAGTTCAGCCAGTATAACGTGGACTGTGTTCAGATGGCGCGCTATTACGGCCTGCCCTGCTACTCCACCGCCGGTGTCTCCGACATATCGATACCGGGGATACAGTCAGCCGTAGAGAGACTGTTTTCACATATTCTGGTGACCCTGGCCGGAGCGCAGTATGTCCACTACGCCTTCGGTCTTTTAGAGCGAACCAACATTTTTTGTCCCGTCCAGGCAGTCCTGGACGATGTGCACATCGACATGGTGAAAAGGTTTGTCCGGCAGCCAGAGGTAAGCGACTCCAGCATTGCGGACTGTCTCGATCAGGTACGAAAGGTCATGGCGACTTCCCACAAGCTCTACGTACGCTTTGTGCGCCGCGCCCTCCACTCCGGCGAGGTAGCGCCGCCCTACCCCTTTGAAAGTAAAGGCACCACAGACGAGACCCTCATCCTGGCACGGCAACGGATGGAAAAGCTCCTTGCCCTGCCAGCCTCCCACCTCGACCAGAACATTATAGACAGCATCTTCCAAGAGGTGCCTGGCCTCCTGCCCAGGCTGAGAAATCCTTAGATTATGGAGAGTAAGCATGACACAAGATATCATCAGCCTGATTAAAGAAAACGTGGTTCAGGGCAGGGTGACTCAGGATGACGAAGGACTGGACGAGGGCATGGTC
>DUEB01000201.1 GCA_011176655.1 Dehalococcoidia bacterium
ATCTCACCGCACACCTTGAGGCTTGAGTCCAGAAGCAGGTCGTATGACTGGCTGATACTCCCCTCCAGCGAGTTTTCCACCGGTATGATGCCGAACTGCACCTCGTCCCGCGCCACGACCCTGAAGACCTCATCCAGGCCTTCACAGGGCATGGTGGTTACCAGCGGCCCGAAAAACTGGAGGGCGGCCTCCTCACTGTAGGCACCAGCTTCGCCGGGAAAGGCGACCTCCGTGCCCTGCGTCCGGCGGCATATCTTTATTATCTGCTGGTAGATATCTTCGATAACCTCTTGGTTTACGCTTTCACTCCGGGCAAGGCTTCTGATATGGCCTAATACCCGCTTTTCCCTGGCCTGGTCGTTGACCCGCCTGCCCTGTGAGCGCTTCTCCCCGCCTATTTCCTGGGCAACGCCTATCCTCTGGCCGATAAGCTTAACAATCTCGGCGTCGATAGCGTCTATCTTCTTTCTCAGTTCTTCCAGGCTCATTCTATTACCCTGGGAATCAGTCCCGCCCTCAGCGCCAGGTCACACAGGGTTACCGCCATCATGGACTCCACGACCACTACCGCCCGGGGCACGATACAGACGTCGTGCCTCCCCTTTACCGTCACCGTGGCGGGCTCCATATCCCTAGTGTTGACCGTCGGCTGACTCTTACTGATTGACGGCGTTGGCTTAACGACGACCCTGAGCACTACGGGCATACCGTTACTCAGGCCCCCCAGTATGCCCCCGGCGTTATTGGTTACGGTGACTATCCTACCATCCTTCAGGGTGAAGGGGTCGTTATTCTCAGAGCCCTTTCTAGCGGCAGCCGAAAATCCCGAGCCGAACTCGACCCCCTTGACCGCCGGGATAGCCAGCATGGCTCTAGCCAGCTCGCCACCCAGGGTAGCAAAGACCGGCTCTCCCAGACCCACGGGCACATTAAGCGCCATTCCCTCTATCACCCCACCCAGGCTGTCACCCTCCTTTTTAACTGCACTAATCGCCTGCATCATCTCCTGGGCAGCCTTCGGGTCGGCGCACCAGAGCGGGTTCTTAGCCCGGTTTTCCCGTATCTCATCAAGGCCCCTGGGCTCGGCAGTGATGCCGCCGATAGCCACGGTGTGTGCCAGAACCTCAACCCCCAAGATAGCGAGCAGCTTCCTGGCGATAGCGCCGGCCATGACCAGGGTAGCCGTAATCCTACCCGAGAACCTGCCCCCACCCCGGTAGTCGTTAAAGCCTCCGTACTTCATGAAGGCGGTATAGTCAGCCTGCCCCGGCCGGGG
>DUEB01000202.1 GCA_011176655.1 Dehalococcoidia bacterium
AGGTCGGGGGTCAGTCGCATAAGCCGCTTCGATGCCACTAACTACCCGGTAAAGGTAGCCGGTGAAGTAAGGGGCTTCGACCCGACAAGCTACCTTGAACCTAAGGCGGTGCAGCGTAACCCGCGGGCGGTACACTTTGCCATTCCTGCGACCAGGGAAGCCATCTCTCAAGCCGGGTTAGACATGACTAAGGAGCCGCCCGAGCGGGTTGGTATTGTCAGCTCCAGCATGCTTGAGTACCGCTACGTGGGTGAAGGCTGGATGAAGCTGAGGGAGAAGGGGCCGCGGCGCGTTGACCCCCTGCTGCTCACCAAGGCAGGGCCGAGCACTGTCTCCCTCCAGGTAGGCATGCTCCTCGGGGCCAACGGCCCCAATGTCAGTGTCAATAGCCTCTGCGCCAGCGGCTCCGAGACAATCGCTACTGCCAGCGACTATATCCGCTTCGGCTATGCCGACGTTATGGTCGCCGTCGCCTCTGACGCCTCGCTCAGTGAACTGGGCATAGCCGCCACCAGCCTGGTCGGCGCGCTCACCAAGGAACCTGACCCCGATAGAGCCAGCCGGCCCTTCGATCTGAATCGTAACGGCTTCGTCTACGGAGAAGGCTGCGGTGTCCTGGTAATAGAGAGCCTGGAGCACGCCCGAGAGCGAGGGGCGCCGATCCTGGTGGAGGCGGCTGGGGCGGGGCGCACCTTTGATGCCTACGACACTACGGCGCCCAGGCCGGAGACGGAAGCCGCAGCCATGAAGCTGGCCCTTAAGAGTGCCGGGGTAGAACCTGGCGAGGTTGATTACATCAATGCCCACGGCACCAGTACCAGACTGAATGATGTCAGCGAGACCAGAGCCATCAAGCTCGCCTTCGGGGACAGGGCCTACCGGGTCCCGGTAAGCTCGTTCAAGTCCATGTTTGGCCACCTGGTAACCGCCACCGGGGCGGTTGAAGCTATCGGTACTATTTTAGCCATGAATAACGGGCTTATCCCGCCCACGATACACTACGAGACCCCGGACCCTGATTGCGACCTTGACTACGTGCCTAATACGGCTCGCCAGGCCGAGATAAATATCTGTCTCAAGAATAACTTCGGGCTCGGCGGGCAGAACTGCTGCCTGGTTCTTAAGAAATTCAGTGGCTAGTTCTCAGGCGATTAGAGCCGAGAAAGGATGCGAGGTGCCGAGATGAAAAAGGTAGTCGTCACTAGCGATTCGGGGACGATTCTTCCCGAGATGGCGGAGAAGTACGGTTTCAGCATGATTCCAGTGCCTATCATTATGGATGGTAAGACCTATCTGGATACAGAGATAGACATGGATGAGCTCTATATGCGCCTGGACTCCAAGGAGA